>CAMBAJ010000006.1 GCA_945864305.1 uncultured Clostridia bacterium
TCTCCGGTTACGCTGACGGCACCTTCAAGCCCGGCAACACCCTGACCGGCTATGCTTTCATGAAGATGCTGCTGGGCGCTCTGGGCTATGACGCCTCTATCGAGGGCTACACCGGTGCCAACTGGTCCATCAACGTTGCCAAGCAGGCCATCGCCATCGGCCTGAACAAGAGCCTGGAGGGCGACTTCAACGGCATCAAGGCCGTCACTCGTGAAGAGGCCTGCCTGTATGCTTTCAATACCCTGCAGGCTGACCTGGTTGAGTATGATACCACTATCTCCACCACCATCAACGGCCAGACCGTGACCATCGGCAACTCCCTGGCCAAGGCTCAGAAGTGGAACAACTCTGCCACCCGCATCAACAACATCAAGGCTGACGAGTACATCCAGTTCGCTGAGCAGTACTTCCCCAAGCTGGAGAAGAAGGATGATACCGACGACTTCATGCGTCCCGCTTACACTTGGACTTACAACAAGTCCGAAATCGGCACCTATGTCGATTGGGACCTGCTGGTTGAGTCCTACACCAAGAGCGTTACGGGCAAGGACATCTATGAGTTGCTGGGCTCCGCCGCCATTCGCGATAACGAAGTCACGGCCTATGTCGACGGTGCTGAGACCGATGATATCAATGCGAAGCAGCTGGTTCGCTCCAATGAGGACGATCTGGATCACACCGGCAAGGGCGTTCTGACCGAGGTCTATCTGGATACTGACGATGGGGAAATCACCATTGTCTGCATCAACACCTGGCTGGCCAAGGCCAATGCTGACTACAACAAGAGCCGTGAGACTTTGTCTCTGACTGTTTACACCACCGACAGCGGTGTCACCAAGACCGTGGATGTTGAGGATGTTCCCGCTATCGCTGATGTCGAGGAAGACGATTATCTGCTGGTCAACATGACCATGAAGGACCGTAGCAAGCTGGAAGTTGTTGCTATCCAGGATGCTGAAGTGCTGTCCGACAGCACCGTCACCAAGTTCAGCCAGAGCGGCACTGATACCACGAATGGCTTCTTCAAGAGCGTTACTGTGAACGGCACCAAGTACGACGCCGCTAAGATGGCCAAGTATGACGCCGATGCCCTGAACCTGTATGATGCCTCTCTGCTGACCGACATGACCTATAACGTCTATCTGGATCAGTATGGCTATGCCATTGGTGTGGACCTGTATGAGGGCACCAAGAACTATGTTTTCATCACTGGTTATGACCGCAGCTCTAGCAACATCTCCATCAAGACCGCTGATGCTGCCGCCATCTTCCTGGATGGCACCATGGATGTCATCACCGTTAACGTGACTGACACCAACAAGAACATCAAGGCTCTGAGCCCTGCTGACGCTAACTTTGATGAGTGGGCGAGCGGTGGCGATTCTACCCTGAACCGTTGGTATACTTATTCCACCAATGAGAAGGGCGTTTACACCCTGAAGCCCGCCACTAAGATGCTGGGTGTCACCTATGAATCCAAGACCATTGACTGCTCCAATGTTAAGCTGTCCAATAGCACTGGCACCAAGAACGCTTTCGGCAATGATGACTCCATCTTCCTGACTGTTGAGGTCGGCGATGTGGATACTACTGGCACGAAGAGCGCTATTACTGATGTGACCGGCGTTTATACCGGCGTTCAGGAAGTTAAGATCAACGTCATTGCCGCCGATAAGTATAACATGGATGGCTCCAATGTCTATGCCCTGTATGACAACGACAACTATCTGATTGCCGCTGTTGTCGTCGGCGAGGCCGAGGGCAGCATTGCTAACTATGTCTTCACTCTGTCTGATGTCAAGAGCGAGGAGAAGATCGACGATACCTATTACTGGGAGTTCGACGCTATCGTGGCTGGCGAAATCCAGACCCTGACTGTCAAGAGCAAATATCCCAGCACGGTCAATGCCCTGAAGGAGTGCACTGTTCAGAAGGTGAGCATGGATGGCGAGTATGTGACTAAGATCACCACCCCCGCTATTGATGTCTCTGCTGTGAGCGAGGCTATCGTTGATGGCGACGAGATTTATGATGTGAAGAACATTGATGGCGTTATGTTCCTGGAAGGCCGTACGCTGTATACCAACGCTACCACCGACCTGGGCCTGACCTTCACTCGCGACGCTAAGGCTGTTGTGATTCAGGACGAGAACAACAAGACCCACGTGGAGAGAGAGTATGACTCTGTCTCTGAGGCTGTTGCTTCTCTGGCTGATCCCAACCCCAACACCGATACTCTGGAGTTCAAGGGCCGCGTGACTGCTATCCTGAACGAGCAGGGCGTTGCTGAGTGGGTTGTGATTCACAGCGATACGCAGCTGACCACTGGCAACTATACCCCCGACACTAGCAAGAGTGGCGGCATCCAGCTGGACTCCCTGACTTACAATGACACTGATAAGCAGTATGAGATCGGCTTCACCATTCTGAAGGCCTATACCGGCCAGACTAAGTACAATGTGACTATCACCACCGCTGCGGGTTCTCTGGTTACGAAGGACTCTGTGGTTTATACCGGCGCTGTCTCTGTTGGCGCGAAGGATACCTTCGTGGCTGCTGGCGCCGAAAAGCGTGCTGATGACTACATTGTAACTGTTGAAGTGGTCGATGCGAACGGCAACGTTCTGGCTTCTGCCACTGAGCAGTTGGCTATTTAAGCCATTGGCTTTGAGCTTACGAGTTTTCTAAATAAAGCACAAAAGGGCCCCGGATTTATCCGGGGCCCTTTTGTGTTAATCGGCTGCCATCAACACAGTCACATAATAGATTGTACCAGATTTGTTCATTTGGTCGGCTGGATTGTTTCTGTACCAACTAACAGTTTTCCTATCATTAGAAAATGTTGTGGTGCAGGAGACAGTGGTTGTTGTGAAAATAGCGCGCATAGTTCCTTGCCACGCACAGACGCCAGAAACATCAGAGGAAGAAATGATAATTAGTAAAGGCGGCTTTGAAAAGGTTAATGTTGTTGCGCCGTTGCTTCCAGAAGTACCTGTCCCAGTATAAGACGTAGTATAGATTTGACAGTTGCCGCACTTAGCTACCACTGCGGCCAATGCCTCACGCGCTGTTTGTTCCGCCGCCAGAGCATCCGTCTGGCTTTTCAGCGCCGCGTCCACCTTTGCGTTGTCGCTATTGAAGTCCTCCCTCTGGATGCGGTCCTCCGCGTCCCATTGGCTCAATTGATAATTGCTTGTTTGCTGCAAAACGAGTCTCTCCTTTTTTATCGGCAGACCCGGACCCGGCGGCCCGGACCGGCACGCTGTCGGCGAAACAGCCTGCCACTCCGGTTCCCCCTGCCGCCGTCCCCGGCCGGACCCTCGCCGCGGTCCGCCGGAAGCCGCCCGGTGCCTGCCCGCGGGGCCCCGGCGGCCGCCGGTCTCCCCGCGAATATGCTCTTGCAGGCCGCTTCCCTCGCCTGGCGGGCCGTCCGGGGCGATCGTCAACCTGGCCTTCCCCGCTGTGCCCGCCGTGGAAAAAAGCACCCTACACTACCTCCGGTAGTGTAGGAAAAAGTTGCACGAGTTGCACCGCCGCCCCGCAAAAAAATTTCCCCGCCCCCGCACTTTCCCCAAAGCCCTTGACAATCCACCGCGCCATGCCTATAATGCAGGTAATTAAATCAGAATCTTCAGGGCGGGGTGTGATTCCCCACCGGCGGTAAAGCCCGCGAGCCGAAAGGCATGATTCGGTGAAATTCCGAGGCCGACAGTATAGTCTGGATGGAAGAAGATCGTGTGCCGCGGGGGTATTGCCTCCCGCGCCCATGGAATTGCTCTGGAATGGTGTCATTCCGGAGTTTTTTGTTTCCGCCCCAGGGCGGGAGCATATCCATATCCACGGGCGCGGGCCCGTCTGCCGTTTCATGATGCCTTGAACGATTCCGTTCGAGGCATTTTTTGTTTCTTCGGAGGCATGTCATGAAAGACACGGACTATATGCGCCTGGCGCTGGACCTGGCCCGCCGGGGCTGCGGCTGGACCTCTCCCAACCCCATGGTGGGCGCCGTCATCGTCAGAGACGGCCGCGTCATCGGCCAGGGCTGGCACACCCGGTACGGGGCGCTTCACGCCGAGCGGGAGGCTCTGAAAAACTGCACGGAATCCCCCCGGGGCGCCGCCATGTACGTCACCCTGGAGCCCTGCTGCCACCACGGTAAGCAGCCCCCCTGCACCGATGCCATCCTGGAGGCCGGTATTGCCCGGGTGATCGTGGGCTCCGGGGACCCCAATCCCCTGGTGGCGGGCAAGGGGCTGGACATCCTGCACCGGAACGGTGTGGAGGTGGAGACCGGCGTCCTCAAGGACGAGTGTGACGCAGTGAACCGGGTATTTTTCCACTTCATCAAGACCAAGCGGCCCTATGTGGTCATGAAATACGCCATGACCATGGACGGCAAGATCGCCACCCGCACCGGGGCTTCCCAGTGGATCACCGGCGAGGCCACCCGGCAGCGGGTCCATCAGGACCGGCACCGCTATACCGCCATCATGGCTGGGGTGGGCACCGTGCTGGCGGACGATCCCCTGCTGACCTGCCGGATGGGGGGCGGAAAGAACCCCGTCCGGGTCATCTGCGACACCCACCTGCGGACGCCGCTGGACAGCCAGATCGTCCGCACCGCCCGGGAGGTCCCCACCATCCTGGCCTGCACCGACGGAGCCCGAAGGGCGCCCTATGAGGCTGCGGGCTGCCGGGTGTTCGTCCTGCCGGAGCGGGACGGCCATGTGGACCTGCCCGCCCTGATGGAGCGGCTGGGCGGCGAGAATATCGACAGCGTCCTGCTGGAGGGCGGCGGCACGCTGAACTGGGCGGCGCTGGAGAGCGGCGTTGTCCAGAGGGTCCAGGCATACATCGCACCCAAGCTGTTCGGCGGTGCGGCCGCCAAGTCTCCGGTGGGTGGCCTGGGCGTGGAGGCCCCCGCCGGAGCCATCCGGCTGAAAAACAGCACCGTCATCCGCATCGGGGACGACTTTTTGATCGAAAGCGAGGTAGACACAGATGTTCACGGGGATTGTTGAGGAAATGGGCACTATCCGGGCTGTCCGCCGGGGCAGAAGCTCTTCGGTACTGTCCATCGGGGCAAGTATGGTGCTGTCTGATTTGAAGATCGGGGACAGCGTGGCGGTGAACGGCGTGTGTCTGACCGCCACCGGCAAGGACGACGGCGGCTTCACCGCCGACGTCATCCATGAGACCCTGGACCGCTCCTCCCTGGGCAGCCTGGCGGCGGGCAGCCATGTGAATCTGGAGCGGGCCATGGCGGCGGACGGACGCTTCGGCGGGCACATCGTCTCCGGGCACATCGACGGCACCGGCACCATCTCCGCCATCCGGACCGACGACAACGCCGTCTGGTACACGGTCCAGGCGGCCCCCTCCCTGCTGCGGTACATCGTGGAAAAGGGCTCCATTACCATCGACGGCATCAGCCTGACGGTGGCCACTGTGGATGCGAACGGCTTTTCCATCTCCGCCATCCCCCACACGGTGGCGGTGACGATCCTTAGCGAAAAGCGGGTGGGCGACACCGTGAACCTGGAGACGGACATCATCGGCAAATATGTGGAAAAGCTGCTGCGGCCCCAGCCGGAGACAACACCGCAGAGCGGGATCACACGGGAATTTTTAGCGGAAAACGGCTTCTGAGGAGGAACGATATATGGAAAATCAGTACTGCACAGTAGAGGAAGCGCTGGAGGAGCTGCGGGCGGGCCACATCATCATCTCCATCGACGACCCGGACCGGGAGAACGAGGGCGACATGATCTGCGCCGCCCAGTTCGCCACCACGGAAAACGTGAATTTCATGGCCATGTACGCTAAGGGCCTGATCTGCACCCCCATGAGCGAGGAGGTGGCCGGCCGGCTGGGCCTGGAGCAGATGGTCAAGGTCAACACGGACAACCACTGCACCGCCTTCACCGTGTCCATCGACCATGTGGACACCACCACCGGCATCTCGGCGGAGGAGCGGGGCTACACCTGCCGCAAGTGCGTGGACCCGACCGCCCGGCCGGAGGACCTGCGCCGTCCCGGCCATGTGTTCCCGCTGGTGGCCCGGCGGGGCGGCGTGCTGACCCGCAACGGCCATACGGAGGCCACGGTGGACCTGTGCCGCCTGGCTGGCCTTTCCCAGTGCGGGCTGTGCTGCGAGATCATGCGGGACGACGGCACCATGATGCGGACCACGGAGCAGCTGGAAAAGGCAAAGGAGTGGGGGCTGAAGGTCATCACCATCAAGGCGCTGCAGGACTACTGCCGCCTCCACGACAAGCATGTGGTCCGGGAGGCCTGCGCCAAGATGCCCACCCGCTATGGTGACTTCCAGATTTACGGCTATGTCAACGACCTGACGGGAGAGCACCATGTGGCCCTGGTGAAGGGCGACATCGGCGACGGGAAGGACGTGCTGTGCCGTGTCCACTCCGAATGCCTCACCGGCGACGTGTTCGGCTCCTGCCGTTGCGACTGCGGCCAGCAGCTCTCCGCCGCCATGCAGCAGATCGAGCGGGAGGGCCGGGGCGTGCTGCTCTACATGCGCCAGGAGGGCCGGGGCATCGGGCTGATCAACAAGCTGAAGGCCTATGAGCTGCAGGAGAAGGGCTTTGACACCGTGGACGCCAACGTGAAGCTGGGTTTCGCCCCGGACCTGCGGGAGTACTGGACCGGCGCCCAGATTTTGCGGGACCTGGGGGTGCGGACCATGCGGCTTCTGACCAACAACCCGGACAAGGTCTATCAGCTCTCCGATTTCGGACTGGAGATCGTGGAGCGGGTGCCCATCCAGGTGGAGGCCACCAAGGACGACCTGTTCTATCTGCGGACGAAGCAGCGCCGCATGGGACATATTCTGAACTATTAAATATTGAGATATGGAGGAAATCATCATGAAAACATTTGAAGGAAAACTGGTATCCGAGGGCATCAAGGTGGGTATCGTGGCGGCCCGGTTCAACGACTTCATCGTCTCCAAGCTGGTGGGCGGCTGTGAGGACACCCTGCTGCGCCACGGTGTGCGGCCCGAGGATATCAGCCTGGCCTGGGTTCCCGGCGCCTTTGAGATTCCCCTGATCGTCTCCAAAATGGCGAAGAGCGGCAAATACGACGCCGTCATCGCGCTGGGTGCCGTCATCCGGGGCAGCACCTCCCACTATGACTACGTGTGCAGCGAGGTCTCCAAGGGCGTGGCCAATGTGTCCCTGAACAGCGATATTCCCGTCATGTTCGGCGTGCTGACCACCGACACCATCGAGCAGGCCATCGAGCGGGCCGGCTCCAAGGCGGGCAACAAGGGCTCCGAGTGTGCCCAGGGCGCCATTGAGATGGTGAACCTCATCCGCGCGCTGGAAGCGTAAGGATGGTCAACCTCCTCTTTGACTACGACGGCACCCTCCACGACAGCCTGCAAATTTACGCCCCGGCCTTCCAGGCGGCCTATGACCGCCTGACGGAGCTGGGCTGCGCGGAGCCGAGACGCTGGAGCGCCGATGAAGTGCGGCAGTGGATCGGCTTGACTCCGGAGGATATGTGGGACCGCTTTATGCCAGACCTGCCCACGGAGGAAAAGCGGGCCTCCGGCGCCCTCATCGGCAGCCGGATGCTGGAGTTGATCCAAGGCGGCCGGGCCCGGCTGTATCCGGATGTGCCGGAGGTCCTGACCGCGCTGAAACAAAGGGACTTTCGTCTCCTGCTTCTGAGCAACTGCCCCGTCTCCTACCTGGAGGCCCATGCCAAGTACTTTCAGCTGGATCGGTATTTCCAGGGACTGTACTGCGGCGAGGCGTTCGGCTACCGTCCCAAATACGAGATCTGCCGGGAGCTTCAGACCTGGTATGACGGCCCGTTTCTGGTGATCGGCGACCGGCGGCAGGACATGGAGATCGCCAGGCGAAACGGCCTGGGGGCCATCGGCTGCCTGTATGGCTACGGCAGTCCGGAGGAGCTGGCGGAGGCGGATTTTCTGGCTGCAAGCCCGAAAGAGATTCTGACCGCCGCGGAGGAGTTCCTCCGGTCCGGCGCCACAAGTTGTTCATAGAAGATAAAACAACAAACACACCCCGGACTTTGCAGAGCAGCGTCTGCAAGGTCCGGGGTGTTTGCTGTTTATCCCTGGGCCCGCTCCTGTAAAAAGAGCTTCCGGCACATCAGGACGATCCACACATAGGCCAGCGTTTTAGGGATCATCAGCATCCCCACCGCCGGAGCCACGCCGCTAAACAGCACCACCGGCAGATAAAATCCGAAGGAGAGGGCCACCGCCAGGGGCATGAAGCGGAACACCCGGTCGCCGGTCCTGTGGACCTCCTGAACAAAGAGCGCAATGATCAGGACGCCCATGACGGCAAAGGGGATGTTGCGCAGAATACCGAAGGACAGGGGCTGCCGGTAGACCAGCCACTGGTTCTGAGGCAGCAGGCACAGCCCAATGCGCAGTGCCGCCAGGACCCACATGACCCCGGTGAGGGCGGTCCGGCCCTTGACCTGAAAATGCTCCCGCCAGATGTAGTACAAAATCAGATAGAAGATGGTCATGGTAATAGAGGTGACGAACTTCCCCAGGCCCAGAGCCGCCGCGTTGGCCTCCAGACCGGTGGTCCAGAGGGCGTAACACCGGGGAACCAGGTGGAAGGCGTCTCCCGCACCCAGCAGCGCGGCCATGAGGCCCGCCTTTTTTACCAGGGAGGACTTTCCCTTTACCAACATGGTCAACCCTGTCAGCAGGGCGAACCCCAGATAGAAGATATCAAATACAGTTTCTCCAATGGCCTGCGCCATAAAGACTCACACTCACTTTCCGGGTTTTACTGATGCCGTATCAGTATATCAGGACCTCTGTTAAAAGTCCAGATGGCAGATATGTCTATGGTGAGAAAGACAGGGAAATGCCTTGGGAAATATCCTGGCGTATTTTGGCCGTGGAAGGGAAATGCGGGAAATGTGGCGTTATCCTTGACTTGTCCCGACAAATGCCGTATAATTTCCCCGTATTGTGCGCCGCGGGCGCACAATACAGGGAAAACCAGCACAGTAAAGTGCTGCTGAAAAAAGAAAGAGGAGAAAAAACGTGGAAGAGAAAAAATTCCAACCCTACATTCCGGCGGACAAGGTCGTGCCCGAATTCACAGTGTTCTCTGTGATTCTCGGCGCGTTGCTGGCCGTTCTGTTCGGCGGAGCCAATGCGTATCTGGGCCTGCGCGTTGGTATGACCGTTTCCGCATCCATCCCCGCCGCCGTTATCTCCATGGGCGTTATCCGCTTTATTTTCAAGCGGGATTCCATCCTGGAGAACAACATGGTCCAGACCATCGGCTCCGCCGGTGAGTCCCTGGCCGCCGGCGCCATTTTCACCATGCCCGCCCTGTTTATGTGGGCTGCCGAGGGCTTGTGTGACATGCCCTCCATGGTCGAGATCGGCCTGATCGCCCTGTGCGGCGGTGTGCTGGGCATCATGATGATGATCCCCCTGCGCTCTGCTCTGATCGTAAAGGAGCACGGCACCCTGGGCTATCCCGAGGGCAAGGCCTGCGCCGAGGTCCTGATGGCCGGTGAAGAGGGCGGCGCCAAGGCCTCCACCGTGTTCGCGGGCCTGGGCATCGCGGCTGTGTACAAGTTCGTGGCCGATGGCCTGAAGATTTTCCCCAGCGAGGTGGACTACACCATCGACGCCTACAAGGGCTCCGGCTTCGGCGTGGACGTTCTGCCCGCTCTGGCCGGTGTGGGCTACATTTGCGGCCCCCGCATTTCCTCCTACATGTTCGCGGGCAGCACCATCGCCTGGTTTGTACTGATGCCCATGATCGCCCTGTTCGGCAGTGATCTGGTCATCTATCCCGCTGATGTCAGCGTGGCGGAGCTGTGGGCCTCCGGCGGCACCTGGGCCCTGTGGAGCAAGTTCATCCGCTATATTGGTGCCGGTGCCCTGGCTGCCGGCGGTATCATCAGCCTGATCAAGTCTCTGCCTATGATCATTCGCACCTTTGCCGCCGCTTTCAAAGATTACGGCAAGGGCAGTGCCGGTGTTCTGCGCACGGAGCAGGACATCTCCATGAAGGTGGTCCTAGTGGTCTGCCTGATCGTGACCGTGTTCATGTGGCTGTTCCCCAGCATCCCCGTCAGCTTTATCGGCGCCTTGATCGTTCTGATTTTCGGCTTCTTCTTTGCAACGGTCTCTTCCCGCATGGTGGGCCTGATCGGTTCCTCCAATAACCCCGTCTCCGGCATGGCCATTGCCACGCTGTTGATTGCCACCATTATCCTGAAGGCCACCGGCTCCACCGGCGCTGAGGGCATGGTGGGCGCCATCGCCATCGGTTCCGTTATCTGCATCATCGCCGCCATCGCCGGCGACACTTCTCAGGACCTGAAGACCGGCTTCCTGCTGGGCGCCACCCCCAAGAAGCAGCAGTACGGCGAGCTGATCGGCGTCTGTGTCTCTGCGGTCGCCATCGGCGCCATTTTATACCTGCTGAACGCCGCCTGGGGCTTTGGCTCCGAGGAACTGGGTGCTCCCCAGGCCATGATGATGAAGATGGTCATCGAGGGCGTTATGGGCGGCGAGATGCCCTGGGCTCTGGTGTTCACCGGCGTGTTCATCGCCGTGGCTATCGAGATTCTGGGCCTGCCTGTTCTGCCCGTGGCAATCGGCATTTACCTGCCCATCCACCTGAACGCCGGCATCATGCTGGGCGGTCTGGTGCGGCTGTTTGTGGAGAAGCGCAACTATGCTTCCGAGAAGGAGAAGACCGACAGCATCCAGTCCGGTATCCTCTACACCTCCGGCATGATCGCCGGCGAGGGTGTGGTGGGCATTCTGCTGGCTGTCTTTGCCGTGCTGAACATCAACACAGATATCTCCGGCGTCATCAACCTGGGCAACATCGGCGGCTTGGTGTTCTTCGCCCTGCTGTTGCTGTCTATCGTCTTCTTCTGCAACAAGGGCAGAAAGACTGCCAAAAATTGATGGGATATTCATTGTAAAATGAAGAACTGGGCTATATACTATGTGGTATATAGCCCAGTTTGCGCAGCAGGAGGATACGCATGGCAAAGAAACAGGAAAACTATTTGGAGTACATTCCGGCCATTTCTGAAAAAAACAGCTGGGATAAGGACGAAACTGGCAAGGTCACCATCCACATGGTCCACCGGGGCTTTTACGCCTGGATCGCCCAGAAGTTTTTTCACCGCCCCCGGGTCAGCCACATTGATCTGGACGCCATGGGCAGTTTCATTTTCCCCCTGATCGACGGTAAGCGGACAGTGGGCGACATTGCGGAACTGGTGAAAGCGGAGTTCGGCAAGGACGCCGAGCCGCTGTACGAGCGATTGGCGAAGTATATGCAGATCCTGCGGAACAACGGATTCATCTACTACGCCGGAAAGGACAGGACGCCGAGATGAGCACGGGACAGATCATTTTGGGGATCGCTTTGTTTGCCGTCGCCGCTGCTATCCTCTACGCCTGGGGGCTGAAGAAGTCCATCGACCAGCAGGAGGACCTGGAGCGGAGTCTGATGAGTGCTTGCGGCAGCCGGGTGGTGAAGCACCTGAAAAAGCACGGTGCTGTCACAAAGGCGGACGTGGCGCGGCTCATCGACGGCATCACGGTGGGCCCCTTCTGGTCCCGCCGGAAGATCAAGGTACAGGATGGCAAAAGGGTCTCCGGTCAGGTCATCGAGTTCCTGCTGGACCAGCAGTACATCGAGGCGGCGGGAGACGGAAGCTATCGGCTGAAGAAGTGATCCGATTTGGAAAGGAGCAACCACACTATGGCAATTCTGGAACATCTGGAGCCCCGGGGGGTATTCCGTTTCTTTGAGGAGATGTGCGCCATTCCCCACGGCTCTGCCAACACCAAGGCTGTCAGCGATTGGCTGATGGCGTTTGCCCGGGAGCGGGGCCTGGAGGCATATCAGGACCAACTGAACAACGTCATTATCATTAAAGAGGCTACGGCTGGCTATGAGAATGCCCCGGCCGTCATTCTCCAGGGCCATATGGATATGGTCTGCGAGAAGGCCCCGGACTGCGAAAAGGACATGGAAAAAGAGGGCCTGGACCTGGCGGTGGACGGAGACACCGTCTACGCGAGAGGTACCACCCTGGGCGGCGATGACGGCATCGCCGTGGCGATGGCCCTGGCGCTGCTGGACGCTGATGATATCCCTCATCCCCGGCTGGAGGCCGTGTTCACTGTGGACGAGGAAATCGGCATGCTGGGCGCCGTGGGCATGGAGGATGTGTCCATGCTCCGGGGCCGCCGGATGCTGAATCTGGACTCCGAGGTGGAGGGCGTGTTCACCGTCAGCTGCGCCGGCGGCAATCTGACGAAGTGCACTCTTCCCGTCTGCCGGGAAACCTTCGGGGCTGAATTCCTCACCGTGACTGTAGGCGGCCTGCGGGGCGGCCACTCCGGCGTGGAGATCGACAAGGGCCTGGGCAACGCCTGCATGCTGCTGGGCCGTGTGCTGACCGCCTGCGGCCGGGAGACGGCATTGCGGCTGGTGTCCGTCAGCGGCGGCCTGAAGGACAACGCCATTCCCCGGGAGGCCTCTGCTGTGGTGGCGGCCGCAGACGCCCGGGAGATCAGAGCTGTCTGCGCCCGTCTGGACGCGGAGTTGAAAAACGAGTACCGGACCACGGACCCCGAGGTGTTCGTCTTCGTCCGTGACGGCGGAGCCGGCCTGCCCATGGACGAGGACTCCACCCGCCGCATCCTGGCCTTTCTCACCTGTGCTCCCAACGGCATTCAGGCCATGAGCGCCGACATCCCCAGCTTGGTGCAGACCTCGCTGAACCTGGGCATCCTGACCACCGGGGACGAGACGGTGGACGCCTCCTTCTGCGTCCGCAGCAGTGTGGACAGCCAGAAGCAGATGCTGGTGGAGCGGCTGGAGTGCCTGACGGAGACCCTGGGCGGCAGTGTGGGCGTATTCGGCGACTACTCCGGCTGGGAGTACCGCTCGGACTCCCCCCTGCGGGAGCTGCTGGTGGAGGTCTTTACCGAGCAGTACGGCCATGCCCCTAAAATCGAGGCTATCCACGCCGGCGTGGAGTGCGGCATTTTCGCTGGCAAGCTCCCCGGTCTGGACTGTGTCTCCATGGGCCCGGACCTGACGGAGATTCACACCTGTCGGGAACGCCTTCATATCGCCTCCGTCCAGCGTCTGTGGGCGATGGTTCTGGAGACGCTGAAACGCATGAAATAACAAAAAAGCAGCAAAGGTGCCCTGGGGAGCTGAGTTGGCTCTCCGGGGCGCTTTCATATTTGGAATGGGTTGTCTCTGAGTGAGCAATACGCGCTTAGCACGCCATATCAATGGCACAGAGCAGCGGAATGAAGATGGCTGCAACACTGACGGAAAGGCGCCGAACTTTTACCAATACTGCAAAAAAGTAACATGGTTTTTATTATAAATTACGGTTGAAAGAGGCCTTTGCACAAATTATACTAAAAGCGATTTTCAACGAAATTGCCCGGCTTCTGGGATTACCCCGTGGAGTCAGCGTAACAACACCGGCATCCGGATCAAGGCCTATGGACTGATGACAGACCTTCTTGTGTTCTGCCGTTCTGCACTGCTGAGAGAACGCTGTTACCGCGTATTTCCACATATGTATGGTTTGTGAGAAAAGAATGGGAGGATTTTTCTTTCTTTTTTCGCATTTTTGTGATACGATACGCTAAAATATATGCTTCGGTTTCGTTAGAAACGCTGATGAAACGTGTCGAAATGTGGCGTTTCAAAAAACGTTTCATTCAAATGAAACATTTTGTTTCAAGTTGGCGAAATTGACGAAACGATTTGCCGTGGCTAACTATTTGAATGTCAGTTTTGCCACTGTCACTTTGCTTAATTTTTGACTATCATTTGAACGGAACTTACAAAAACTAATTTCCTTGCTGCGGAAATTTTACCTTATGATATCGTTGGCACGGGATATGCTTCTTTATAAGACATGACGAATTCGTGGATGCGCACCATAGTCCACGGAAAATAGAGATTGTTGCGGGAGGTATTTACTTATGAGCAAAAAACCCATCCTCGGTGTTCTGCTGGGGAACTCCGCTGGTGTTGGTCCGGAGCTGGTGGCTATGCTGGCAGTAAAGGACTATTACGCCGACTACTGCCGGCCTGTCATCATCGGCGACCTGCGCATGTTTGAGCACGGTCTGAAGGTGGTGGGCGGTGACGTACCCCACTATGTCATTGACAATCTGGACCAGTGTGACTGGGAGAAGGGCTACCCCGTTCTGGACCTGAAGGACCAGGACCCCGCCCAGGTCGTCTACGGTGAGGCCAACAAGTACTGCGGAGCGGGTGATCTGCACCAGTTGGACACCGCCATTGAGCTGTGCAAGACCGGTAAAATTGAGGGCTTTGTCTTTGGCCCCTTCCACAAGGGTGCCATGAAGATGGCCGGCATGCACGACGAGAGCGAGCATACCTACCTGGCGAATGCCTTCGGACTGACCACGCCTTTCTGCGAGGTCAACATGATGGACGACCTGATGACCGTCCGCACTACCAGCCACATCCCCATCAGCGAAGTCAGCGCCACTCTGACTGAGACCACCCTGCGGGAGGCCATCGAGCTGGGCGAGATCACCGGCGAGAGCCTGGGTCACAAGCCCCGTATCGCTGTGGCTGCGCTGAATCCCCACTGCGGCGAGTTCGGCCTGTGCGGCCGCGAGGAAGTTGACATCATCCAGCCCACCATTGAGAAGGTGGTCAAGGAGACCGGCTGGAATGTCACCGGCCCCTACTCCGCCGATACGCTGTTTATCAGCGCGCTGAAGGGTGACTTCGACGTGGTCGTGACCATGTACCACGATCAGGGCCAGATCGCCCTGAAGCTGGTGGGCTTCCAGCGCTGCATCACCGTGGCCGGCGGCCAGCCCTATCCCATTGCCACCTGCGCCCACGGCACTGCCTTCGATAAGGTCGGCAAGGCCAGCGTGACCACCGATTCCTTCGAGCGCGCCGTCCGGACCACCGCCAAGATGGCCATGGCGAAGCGGGAAAAAGAAAACGCCTGAAACAACTGAAAAGGAGAGAAAATCATTGGAGAATAAGAAGAAAGGCTTCAACCTCCGGGCAGTCATCCCCCTGGCAACGGCCATCGTGGCACTGGTGTTCATCGTGGTTGGCCTGAAGGATTATGGGTTCTGGAACGCCCAGCCCACCCCCGGCTTTTTCCCCATTATCATCGCAGTGGTGCTGCTGGCTTCCAGCATTGCCTGCTTCATCCAGATCGCCCGGGATAAGGAAAGCGAGGATGTCAAGTACAACCGCAATGAGCTGATGGTGATTCTGGGCGCTGCCGGAATCATTCTGTGCACCTTCCTCATTGGCCTGGTACCCAGCTGCCTCATCTACATCTTCCTCTGGCTCAAGTTCGTGGAGCACGCCCCCTGGAAGGTCATTATTATCATTGAAATCATCATGGCCGCCATCATCCTGGGCGTGTTCACCGCCTGGCTGCAGATCCGCTTCCCCATGGGTCTGCTGGGCAGTCTGATCCTGTAAGGAGGGTAACATATGGGAAACTTTTTATCGCTTCTGGCCGGTTTCCAGGTGGCCCTCGCCCCTGAAAACATCGGCGCCTGCCTGCTGGGCGCTGTCCTGGGCCTGATCGTGGGCGCAATGCCCGGCATCGGCTCCCTGGCGGGCTGCGCCCTGCTGCTGCCTCTGACTTATAAATTCAACCCCACCACCGCTATCATCATGCTGGGCGCCCTGTACTATTCCAATATGTACGGCGGCTCCTTCAGCGCCATTCTGCTGAACATCCCCGGTGACTCCCCGGCCATCACCACCGCTCTGGACGGCTATCCCATGGCCCGGAAGGGCCGGCCCGGCCAGGCACTGATGACGGCCAACCTGGCCAGCTTCATCGGAGGCACCATCGGCATCCTGATCCTGACTCTCACAGCCTCCGGTCTGGCGACCCTGGGTCTGAAGTTCGGCTATGCCGAGATGACCCTGATCCTGCTGATTGCCATGACCTCCATCAGCTGGTTGATCGGCGAGAACCCCATCAAGGGCATCGTCATCACCATGCTGGGCATTCTGGTGGCCTCCATCGGCATGGACACCCTGTCCGGCGCTCCCCGGTATGAGTTCGGCAACATGTACCTGCTGGGCGGCGTACCCTTCACCCCCTTCATCATCGGCTGCGTTGGTTTTGCCCAGGTCATCAAGCTCATCAACGAGCGCGAGGCCGACGAGAAAAAGCGCGCCGGCGAGGACAGCAAGACCAAGCTGTCCATCCGGGACTCCATGCTCACCAAGCATGATCTGAAGCGCATGCTGCCCCCCACCATCCGCTCCGGCGTGATGGGCACCTTCGTGGGCGTGCTGCCCGGCTCCGGCGCTACCACCGGTTCCATGGTGGGATATGCCGTGCAGAAGAAGTTCAAGAGCGAGGAGCCTCTGGGCACCGGCGCTATCGAGGGTATCGCCGCCTCTGAGGCTGCCAACAACGCCGCCGCTGCCGGCGCGTTCGCTCCCCTGCTGGCTCTGGGCATTCCCGGCTCCGGCACCGGCGCCGTCCTGCTGGGCGGTCTGATGATGTGGGGACTGAACCCCGGTCCCCTGCTGTTCGACAGCAATCCCGAGTTCTGCTGGGGCCTCATCTCCTCCATGTATATGGCCAATGTGTTCACCCTGCTGGTGGCCGTGCTGGTCATTCCCTTCCTGATCAAAATCCTCAGCGTGCCCGTGAAGTACATGATCCCCATCATTACCTGCGTGTGCATCGTGGGCGCCTATTCCACCTCCAACTCCATGTACGGCGTTGTTATTATGTTTGTCTCCGGTATCGTGGGCTATCTGCTGGACAAAAACGGATTCCCCACCGCCCCCATGCTGCTGGCCTTCGTGCTGGCTCCCATGCTGGAGAAGAACATGCGCAAGGCGTTTATCGCCTCTCAGGGCAGCCTGCGCATCTTCGTTGACTCTCCCCTGAAGCTGGTCCTGCTGGCTGTGTTCTTGGTGCTGGTGCTGACTCCCGTGGTCAAGAGCATCCGCCGGAAGATGAAGGCCAGAAAGGCTCAGGCGTAATTACCACTTTGTTTTCCAACAAAAATGGAAATATATAAGAAAAGAAGGAGAAAAGAAACCATGAAGAAACTAATGGCACTGACTCTTGCACTGCTGATGACCCTGTCTCTGGCAGCCTGCGGCGGCTCCAGCGGGAGCTCTACCGGTAGCTCCAGTGGAAGCAGCGACTCCGGCGAGTTCGTTCCTACCAAGACCGTGACCTGGATCTGCACGTCCTCTGCCGGCGGCGGCTCCGACATCTTCTCCCGCAAGATCAGCGAGATCATGACCAGCGAGAATCTGGTCAACGGCCAGACCATCGTGGTCTCCAACGAGACCGATGGCTCCGGCGAGGTCGGCCGCAACAAGATCGCCACCATGAAGGGTGACGACGCCAACTACAACCTGCTGACCTTCAACTCCGGCGACCTGATGCCCATGGTCACCAACACCAAGAACCGCTCCTCCAACTTCCGTATCCTGGCTATCATGGCTGTGGACAAGCAGCTGCTGTTCTCCTGCCCCGCTTCTGACTCCAAGACCGACTATGCCAAGGCCGGCGGTGACCAGACCGACTTCGCCGCTGCCATCGAGGCCGCTCAGAACGGCACCTTCGTGGTCATCGGCGGTTCCAAGGGCGACGACATCACCACTTACCAGAAGCTGCTGGCCGAGGTTGGCCTGAGCGAGGATCAGATGGGTTACATCACCTATGACTCCACCTCCGACGCCATCACCGCTGCTCTGGGCGGCAACGTGGATTTTGTCATCTCCAAGCCCGCTGCTGCTTCTCAGTATGTGGAGTCCGGTGACCTGAGCCCCGTCCTGGCTCTGTCCACCGAGCGCTTCAGCGGCAACCTGGCCGACGCCCCCACTCTGAGTGAGATTGGCGATTATGAGGACGTGGAAGTCCCCGTGTGGCGCGGCGTTGCCGCTCCCGCCGCCATGAGCGACGCCGCTGTGGCCTTCTGGTCTGACGCTCTGGGCAAGGTGGCTGCCACCGATTCCTGGCACACCGACTATCTGGAGAAGAACCAGCTGATCGATGAGTACAAGGATACTGCCGCCGCCACGGAGTATGTCACTGCCTATGAGGCTGACTACATGGCTGAAAACGGCTTGAGCTAAATTATAATCTGCGTATGATTTAGGCGGGCCTGCAGCTGCAGACCCGCCTAAATCACAAATTACCGAAGGGCGCAGCGCTTCGGCGGAAAGGGAAGCTCCATGGTCAACGTTATTGTATTTGTGCCGTCTCCAGACCAGTTGAAATATGTGGAAGGTCTGGTTCGGGATATGCAGACAGACGAGGTGCATATCGATGCGGTGCATCGCTTCGGCAACCCTGAAATTCTGAACCACCTGGATAGCTATGATGTGATCCTTGCCCGCGGAATCTCCTATCGGATGATCCGCGAGCAATATCCCGACAAGCACATCACCCATCTTGCTTTTGACGGCACCGATGTTCTGGAGGCGCTGCTGCACTGCAGGGATTCATTTCATCCCCAAAAAATTGGTCTCTGCCTCAAACGCGATGAACTGAAGCCGCTCTTGCCCGGACTGTGCGAGCTCTGCCACGCGGAGATACATCTCTACGAGGTTGTGGACGAGAAAAGTGCTTATGAAGCGGTGGACGCCTGTCAGCGGGACGGAATGGACGCTGTTGTCAGCGGCGGCACTGTCAGCGATATCTGCCGGAAACGCGGAATCGCTTGCACGTACATTCATGTTCGTCCCGCTACACTGGAGCGTGCTATGCAGGAGGTCCTGAACACTGCCCGCACCATCAACACCGAACGCACAAAAACCAACATCATCCGGATGATTTTGGACAGCAGTGATGACGCGGTGATGGCGGTGGATGAGACCGGCTGCGTTCTGGAGGCCAACGGGCAGGCGTATCAGCTGTATCAGCTGGCGTTTCTCCATAACTGGCAGGGGCGCCCCGTCCGGGAGATCAACACCCAGTTGACGTTCATCGGCAGCCGTGATGTCCCCTGCCGCGACGGCGAGGAGAGCATCATCAATCTGAACGGCCAGAAGTACTATGTGAAATACAAGCTGATCTCCGGTGAGGCATCCGGCATTGGTACACTGATCACAACCAGTTCCACCTCCAAGATTCTGCAGGAGGAACGCCAGATTCGCAAGAGCCTTGTGAGAAAGGGCTTCACCGCTAAATATACTTTTCGCGACATCATCGCGGTCAGCGCGGAGATGAAGAAAAAGGTTGAGATCGCAAAGAAATTCAGCCAGGCAAATTCCAATGTGCTGATCACCGGCGAGACCGGTACCGGCAAGGAACTGTTTGCCCACAGCATCCATTCCGCCAGCGGGCGCATGACCCAGCCCTTTGTGGCCATCAACTGCGCGACCCTGCCGGAGAATCTGCTGGAGAGCGAACTGTTCGGCTATGAGCCAGGTTCCTTCTCCGGCGCGTCCCGGGAGGGAAAGGCCGGATTGTTTGAACTGGCACACCATGGAACAATTTTTCTGGATGAGATCGGTGAAATTCCTGTGGCGCTGCAGGCGAAGCTGCTTCGCGTACTGCAAGAAAAAGAAATCCGCCGCATCGGCAGCGCGACAGTGATTCCTGTTGATGTGCGTGTCATCGCGGCGACCAATGTGAATATTCAGGAGCAGATTGCCCAGGGACGCTTTCGCAGCGACCTGCTTTACCGGTTGAATGCCCTTGAGATCTACATTCCCCCTTTGCGGGAGCGCCCGGATGATGTGATTCCTCTGATGGAGGGCCAGCTGCGGATCATCGCCGCGGAGCTCGGCAAAAAAGTACCCCAGCTGACCGCTGAGGCAAAGGAGATTCTGCGCGGCTATGCCTGGCCCGGCAACGTGCGGGAACTGCGCAACATCTGCGAGCGGCTGGTGGTGCTGAATGACGCGGCGGACGTGACTGCGGAAACGCTGAACGAGCTTCATGTGTTTTTCGGCGGAGCGGTGCCGTCACCCGCAGCACCTTCCGTTCCTGCGCCCCAGAGCGTACCGCTGGTACTGCCTGTGGCGAAAAAGAAAAAAGATATTGCCCGTGAGTTAGGGGTCAGCCGCACGACGCTTTGGCGGATGTCCAAGCGTCAGGAGGCCTCCGATCAGAATAGTCAAAAATAACCCTGAGCCCTTTTATGCGGCGGAGCTGCTGTCCGGCCGTGTGTTCTGAGGCGGCATATCAAGAGAACAACGATTATGCAGGGAGGAAATTATATGGAAACAATCACAAACCTTATCAAGGACACCCCCATTCCGCGGATGGTAAAGGTCCGGCAGAATTTTGACAAGACCTGTATCCTGGAGAGCGAGATTCCCGCCATCATCCGAAAGGAGCTGGACCGGGAGGACCTGGGCGGCAAGATTCAGCCCGGCCAGAAGATCGCCATTACCTGCGGCAGCCGCGGCATCAACCATAACGCCCTGATGGCCCGAACCATCGTGGACTTCGTCAAGTCCAAGGGCGCTGAGCCCTACATTGTGGCCGCTATGGGCAGCCACGGCGGTGCCACCGCCGAGGGCCAGACCCAGATTCTCCGGGATTACGGCATTACCGAAGAGGCCATGGGCTGCCCCGTCAAGAGCTCCATGGAGACGGTCCAGATCGGCGTCTCCGGTGTCCGCCACCAGCCGGTATTCATCGACAAGAACGCCTCCGAGGCGGACGGCATTATCCTCTTCAACCGCATCAAGCCCCACACCTCCTTCCGCGGCCCCTATGAGAGCGGCTTGATGAAGATGATGGCCATCGGCCTGGGCAAGCAGAAAGGCGCCGAGAGCATCCATCATCAGAGCCCCGCCATCATGCACGAGCTGGTGGAGGAGTACGGCCGGACCATCATGGAGAACGCGCCCATCCTGGGCGGCATTGCCATCATTGAGAACGCCTACGACGACACTTACCTCATCAAGGGACTGACTCCCCAGGAGATCATCACCGAGGAGCCCAAGCTGAAGGAAATTTCCTACAAGACCATCGCCCACCTGCTGTTCGACAAGTGCGACGTGCTGGTGGTGGACAAGATCGGCAAGAACATTTCCGGCGACGGTATGGACCCCAACGTGTCCGGCCGGTTCGTCCAGCCCAAGTACTGCTCCGGCGGCATTGAGGCGGAGAAGGTAGTCATCCTGGACATCACCGACGAGACCCACGGCAATGCCCAGGGCATTGGTCTGGCGGAGGTCACTACCCGCCGTCTGGTGAACCGCATGAAGCTGGAGATGACCTACCCTACCGGTGTTACCAACACATTCCTGCACCTGATGAAAATCCCCATGATTATGGACAATGACAGGGAGGCTCTCCAGCTGGCTCTGATGTGCTGCCCCGAGGCTGAGGACCCCGACAACATGAAGATGATCCGCATCCCCAACACCGCCCACATCGGCGTTATCGAGATTTCCGAGGGCATGCTCCCCCTGGTGAAGGACAACCCCAATTTTGATATTCTGACCGAGCCCTATGACCTGCCATTTGACAGCAATGGCAACCTGTTCTGAGAACGTCCGGGGCCGGTTCCCCGGCCCCGGTGTTTAAAAAACCAGCAATCCAGCAATTCTCAGCAATTTCTGGCTCTGCGCGAAAGAGAAAGGAAAAACAACACTATGGTATCTCCCGCACTGCTTATCCTGCACCTGGTGATCGCTATCGCCATCATCCTGGTGTGCATCATCGTCCTGAAGCTCAACGCCTCCATTGGCATGGTCCTGGCCTGCCTGTACATGGGCGTCATGGGCGGCTTGGGCCTGATGGACACCGTGTCCACCATCTCCTCCGGCTTCGGCAGCATGATGACCAGCATTGGCCTGCCCATCGGCTTCGGTGTCATTCTGGGCCAGCTGCTCAACGACAGCGGCGCCGCAGGCGTCATCGCCGATAAGATCGTGTCCGCATTCCCCGAAAAACGGGCCATGTGGGCCATCTCTCTGGCCGGCTTCGTGCTGTCCATCCCCGTGTTCTTTGACGTGACCTTCGTCATTCTGATCCCCATCGGCATCACCATTGCCGCCAAGATCAACAAGAAGATGTGCTACGTTACCGGCTGCCTGACCATCGGCGCCACCACAGCTCACTGCGTGGTGCCTCCCACCCCCAACCCCCTGGCTGCCGCCGACATCTTCGGCTTTGACCTGGGCATCATGATGGGCGTGGGCCTGGTGGTGGGCCTCATTACCGTTTTAATCAGCGATTTTGTGTTCATCAAAATCCATGACCGCGGCATCTGGAACGAGGACAAGGATGTGAACCACAGCTCCAATGTGGTCACCGAGCTGCTGGAGTCCGCCAAGCGCGACGCCGATGCCAAGCGCCCCCGCCCCTCTTTCGCTATGAGCCTGCTGCCCATTATTATCCCCATCGTCTGCATCCTGGCGGGCACCGTGGGCAACGCCCTGTTCGAGGAGTCTCCCGTGATCTGCCAGTTCCTGGGCGAGAAGGTCATCGCCATGCTGTTGGGCACTTTGGGCGCCTATCTGGTCAGCATCAAGTACATCGGCCGTGCCAACTTTGAGAAGTCCGCCGGCGAAGCCCTGAAGAGCGCCGGCGTGGTGCTGCTGATCACCGGTGCGGGCGGCAGTTTCTCCTCCGTCATCGCCGCCACCGGCATCGGTGACTCCATCGTTTCTCTGCTGAGCACCGGCACCAACTCCGTGGTTCCCGCCATGTTCCTGTGCTATCTGATCGGTATGATCTTCCGTGTGGCCCAGGGTTCCGGCACCGTGGCCGGCATGACCTCCATGACCATCATGGCTACCGTGGCCCCCGCCATCGGCTGCCATCCCGTGTGGCTGGCTCTGGCCTGCCTGTCCGGAGGCAACTCCATCGGCCATGTCAACGACTCCGGTTTCTGGGTGGCCACTAATATGTCCGGCCTGACTGTCACCGGCGGCCTGAAGACCTATACTCTGGGTTCCTTCATTTCTTCTGTGTCCATCTTCCTGCTGGCCCTGATTGGCGCTCTGGTTATCCCCCTGTAAAAGAACTTCTGTTATAAATTGGTCTGCGGACCCTGAAAAGGAGTACATCAGCCATGCGTAATGCAATGATCATCGACGCAAAGGACAATGTGGCTGTGGCTATCGAGGCCATTGCCAAGGGTGATACTGTGACCTATACCTGCGGCGGCGAGGACGTCTCCCTCACCGCACTGGAGGATATCACCATTTATCACAAGCTGGCTACCCGGGACATCGCCAAGGGCGAGCCCGTGGTGAAATACGGCGAGCACATCGGCATCGCCTCCAGCGATATCAAAGCCGGCGAGCACGTCCATGTCCACAACGTGGAAGGCCACCGGGAAAATCTGGAAGCAAAAGAGTGAAGGGAGGAACGAACAATGACTTTTTATGGCTATAAGCGTCCCGACGGACGCGTCGGCGTCCGGAATAAGGTCCTGATCCTGCCCGCCAGCGTCTGCGCTTCCGATACCACCCGCATCATCGCCCAACAGGTCGTGGGTTCCGTGACCTTCAACAACCAGCAGGGCTGCTCCCAGGTGGCGTCCGACCAGCAGCTGACCATGGATGTCATGGCCGGCTACGCCGCCAACCCCAACATCTACGGCACCGTGGTGGTGTCCCTGGGCTGCGAGAACTGCCAGATGGACCTGGTAGTGAAAGCCATTCAGGAGCGGACCAACAAACCCCTGAAGCAGGTCATTATCCAGGAGGTCGGCGGCACTTTGAAGGCCGTTGACATCGCTGTCCGCTACGCCAAGGAAATGGTGGCCGAGGCTTCCCTGCTCCAGAAGGAGGAGTTCCCCATCTCCGAGCTCATCGTGGGCACCGAATGCGGCGGCTCCGATCCCACCAGCGGCCTGGCCGCCAACCCCGTCATCGGTGAGATGTGCGACCGCATCGTGGCCGGCGGCGGCACCGCCATCCTGTCCGAGACCACAGAGTTCATCGGCGCCGAGCACATCCTGGCCCGCCGCGCCGCCACCCCGGAGGTCCATGACCGCATCTTTGAGATCGTCCACCGCTATGAGGCCGCTCTGCGGCTGGTGGGCGAGGAGGTCCGCGAGGGCAATCCCTCTCCCGGCAATAAGGCCGGCGGCATCACCACCCTGGAAGAGAAGTCCCTGGGTTGCATCCACAAGGGCGGCCACAGCCCCGTCAACGCCGTGTATGACTACGGCAAGCAGGTAGAGTCGAAGCAGGGCCTGGTCATTATGGATACCCCGGGCAACGATCCCTCCTCCGTGGCGGCCATGGTGGCCGGCGGAGCCCAGGTCGTGGTCTTCTCCAGCGGCCGGGGTTCACCCACCGGCAACCCCATTGCCCCCGTCATCAAGATCACCGGCAACAAGCTGACCTTTGCCAAGATGGAGGACAACATTGACTTCAACGCGGCTCCGTTGATCTACGGCGAGAAAACGCTGGAGGAGCTGGGCGACGATCTGCTGAACATGGTGGTGGAGACCGCCTGCGGCAAGCAGACCAAGGCGGAGTCCCTGGGCTTCACCGAAATGGCCATCGCCCGCGTGTGCAATTACGTTTGATCAAACGACATTTTTTAAGAACCATTTTATAAGAGAGGGGTCTCTTCATATGAAAAAGAAATATGTAGTTATGGACGGCAACACCGCCGCGGCATATTCTGCTTATGCCTTTACGGAAGTTGCTGCAATTTACCCCATCACGCCCTCCTCCCCCATGGCGGAGAAGGTGGACGAGTGGTCCGCCAAGGGAAAGAAGAACCTGTTCGGCTCCACCGTGGATGTCATCCAGATGCAGTCCGAGGCCGGTGCCGCCGGTACCTGCCACGGCTCCCTGCAGGCCGGCGCCCTGACCACCACCTTCACGTCCTCCCAGGGCCTGATGCTGATGATCCCCGCCATGTACGCCATGGGCGGCCAGTTCCTGCCCAGCGTCATGCACATCGCCTCCCGCGTGGTGACTTCCAACCACCACTCCATCTTCGGTGACCACACCGACTTCATGACCTGCCGCACCACCGGCTACGCCATGCTGATGTCCTCCTGCCCCCAGGAGGCCATGGACCTGGCCGCTGTGGCCCACCTGTCCGCTATCAGCGGCAAGTACGCCTTCATGCACTGCTTTGATGGTTTCCGCACTTCCCACGAGATGCAGCGTATCGAGGCTCTGGACTACGAGGACCTGCGGGGGCTGGTGGACCAGAAGGCTCTCCAGGATTTCCGCCGCCACTCCCTGAACCCCGAGCATCCCACCAACCGCGGCAACAACGTCAACCCCGATGTGTACTTCCAGTGCAAGGAGGGCGCCAACGAAAAGGCTGCCTCTATCCCCGATACCGTCCAGCACTACATGGATGAGATCAACAAGCTCACCGGTCGGGACTATAAGCTGTTCAACTACTACGGCGCTCCCGACGCGGAGGAGGTCATCGTGGTGATGTGCTCCGCCTCCGAGGCTGTGAAGGAGACCGTGGACTATCTGAACGCCCAGGGCCGCAAGGTGGGCATGGTGCAGATTCACCTGTACCGTCCCTTCTCCGTGAAGCACTTCGCCGCCGCTATTCCCGCCACGGTGAAGAAAATCGCCGTGCTGGACCGCTCCAAGGAGACCGGCTCCGTGGGCGAGCCCGTGTACCTGGATGTAGTCACCGCCCTGAATCAGGCGGGTCGCGGCGACATCCGCGTGGTAGGCGGCCGCTACGGCCTTTCCTCCAAGGACACCACTCCCGGCCAGATCATCGCCGTCTATGACAACCTGAAGCAGGAGAATCCCAAGAACAGCTTCACCATCGGTATCAACGACGACGTGACCCACACCTCCCTGGATTACAAGGAAGTAGAGTTCAAGCATCCCGGCGAGGTCTCCTGCAAGATCTGGGGCCTGGGCGGCGACGGCACCGTGGGCGCCAACAAGAACGCCATTTCCACCATCGGCCTGGTGGCCGACAAGTATGCCCAGGCGTACTTCTCCTATGACTCCATGAAGTCCGGCGGCCTGACCCAGAGCCACCTGCGCTTCGGCGACCAGCCCATCCGCTCTACCTACCTGGTGTCCTCCGCTGACTTCGTGGCGGTCCATGCCCCCACCTATGTCAATAAGTACGACACCACCGAGGACCTGAAGGACGGCGGCACGTTCCTGCTGAACTGCCCCTGGAGCGTGGAGGAGCTGGAGACCCGCCTGCCCGGCAAGATGAAGCGTGACCTGGCCCGCAAGCACGCCAACTTCTACATCATTGACGCCTCTAAGCTGGCTGTTTCCGTGGGCCTCGGCGCCAACCGCACCAACAGCATCCTGCAGGCAGCCTTCTTTGCCCTGACCAAGGTCATCCCCCTGGACATGGCCGTGGAGGACATGAAGAAGAACAACTACAACTCCTACTTCAAGAAGGCCGGACAGGCCATCGTGGATAAGAACAACGCCGCCGTGGACGCCGGTATCAGTGCCGCCGTCAAGGTGGAAATCCCTGAGAGCTGGGCCGACGCTGAGGACACCCCTGTGGCAGAGCCTGTGGGCGCTTCCCAGTTTGTCAAGGACATCGTCATCCCCATGGACCGTCAGAAAGGCGACAAGCTGCCTGTGTCCGTGTTCAAGAAGCACGGCGTGCTGGACGGCACCTGGGAGAACGGCACCTCTGCCTTCTCCAAGCGCGGTGTCGCCACCAAGGTGCCCAAGTGGAACGCCGAGAGCTGCATTCAGTGCAACCGCTGCGCCATGTGCTGCCCCCACGCCGCCATCCGTCCCGTGCTGCTGACCGAGGAGGAGAAGGCCCAGGTGCCCGCTTCTTTCGTCACCGTGCCCGCCAAGGGCCTGGGCAAGGACGCCCCCGCCTACTCCTTCCGCATGCAGGTCTCTCCCTATGACTGCCTGGGCTGCGGCGTGTGCCTGACCGCCTGCCCCGCCAACAAGAACGAGAAGATGGCCGACGCTCTGGTCATGACTCCCTTCGAGGAGATGAAGCCCGAGCAGGAGAACTTCGACAAGGTGGCCATGAACGACGCCTACCTGAAGAAGGACGTCATCAATAACAAGACCGTCAAGAACATGCAGTTCGCCAAGCCCTACTTCCAGTTCTCCGCCGCCTGCGCCGGCTGCGCCGAGACCACCTACATCAAGCTGCTGAGCCAGATGGTGGGCGACCGGATGTACGCGGGCAACGCCGCGGGTTGCTCCTCCGCTATCTCCGGCGGCGCTCCCATCCTGCCCTACTGCAAGGACAGCCAGGGCCGCGGCCCCGCCTGGGAGCACTCCCTGTTCGAGGATAACGCCGAGTTCGCTTACGGCTTCTTCCACGCCCAGGACGCCATCCGCAAGGAACTCATCATTCGTCTGGAGAGCATCAAGGAATCCGGCGTGGCTGTGGACGCCATCGACGCCTATCTGGAAAACTGGAACGACGGTGAGAAATCCCGCGCCGTGTCCGACACCCTGATCGCCGCTCTGGAGGTTGCTGAGCAGACCGAGGATGTAGCTTACATCCTGGAAAACAAGGAATATCTCGCCAAGAAGTCCGTGTGGGCCATCGGCGGCGACGGCTGGGCTTACGACATCGGCTTCGGTGGCATCGACCACGTCATGGCCCAGAACCGCGACGTGAACCTGCTGGTCCTGGATACCGAGGTGTACTCCAACACCGGCGGACAGTCTTCCAAGTCCACCCCCACCTCCGCTGTGGCGAAGTTCGCCGCCGGCGGCAAGCAGGTGGCCAAGAAGGACCTGGGCGCCATCCTGATGAGCTACGGCTATGTATACGTGGCCCAGGTGGCCATGGGCTATGACCAGGCTCAGACCCTGCGGGCCCTGCGGGAGGCCGAGTCCTATCCCGGTCCCGCCATCGTCATCTGCTACTGCCCCTGCCTGGAACAGCACATCAAGGCCGGCATGGGCTGCTCTCAGGACGAGATGAAGAAGGCTGTGGAGTGCGGCTACTGGCACCTGTACCGCTATGATCCCCGTCTGGCGGAGCAGGGCAAGAATCCCTTCCAGCTGGATTCTCCCGAGCCCGACACCAGCAAGCTCATGGACTTTATGATGGGTGAGAACCGCTTCGCCTCTCTGAAGAACAACTTCCCGGAGAAGGCCGAGGCTCTCTATGCCAAGGAGGTTTCCGACGTCAAGGCCCGGTACAACAAGTACAAGAAGATGGCCGAGGAGTCCAAGTAAGCTTTGGATGGGTATTGAAACCGCAACTTAAAAACAATTCTCCTATTCTAAAAAGGCCGGGGGTGCGGACATGTCCGCACCCCCGGCCAACTGCTTTCATGGGGAAATTTCCCGGTTTTCTATGCTCCGACAGGGAACAGGCGCACATCCCTTGTTCTCTGCGGAGGATTTCTCAAAAGACGTGTGCCCGCGGAATCAGCCGCATTCGCCATCGGGTTCTTT
The DNA here is from genome assembly GCA_945864305.1 of uncultured Clostridia bacterium. Classification (GTDB taxonomy): domain Bacteria; phylum Bacillota; class Clostridia; order Oscillospirales; family Oscillospiraceae; genus Oscillibacter. The sequence continues at coordinate 28,374 of CAMBAJ010000006.1, forward strand.
GATATGCTCGTCATCCGTCCCACCGGACTATTTGACTTCGTTCCCATGATCGGCTTCCGCCTTAAGCACCTTACCGGTGGCTGTATCGATCTCGTATTCCACGTCGCCGGCCCGGAATTCCACCTCATAGACAGCGGCACCGTTCTCCCGGTCCAGCTTGATCTTCAGGCCCAAAGCGCTGCTTTCTGCGATCCTGGTATCGGACAGGGTGACAGATGTGGTCTTACTTGCGGAAATACGGGCCGCAGCTGCCGGAGAGGAAGTCTGGCTGTTCTCAGAGAGACTTGCAGTGCTCTTAAGCACCTCACCGGTATAGGCGTCGACCTTATACTCAAAATCGTCCCAGGCAGTTTGCAGCTCCACTTCGTAGTGGGGGACCTCATCCAACTCCGCGTCTACTTCCCAGGTGATGGAGTCCACAGCTAGAGTCCCGGCGTATGTTTCAGCGGCCTGGGCGGCGCTGGCCTTTCCGATGGGGAGACCTGGCGCACCGGTCTCCTCCAGCTGCTTCAACTCCTCCACGGACAGCCCTGCCAGGTTCGCGAAGGCCAATTTGTCATTCAATTCCTGGATGCGTTGGATGAGGATCGCCTTGCCTACGGAGATGCTGTTGGCTTGGGCCTCCAGTCCGGCGTCCTGGGTCATCACCCAGGTCTTGGCCCGACCGCGGGAGCGGTATCCTCCGGCGACCGGCCAGACCTGGAGGTAGGTGTCCTGCAGGATGTCCTCTGCGTCATGGATATTTTTCAAAATAAATAAGGCGAAGCCAAAGACGGCGGGACGGGTCCGCTCATAGAGCGTGGCCGGCGCGTCCTGGTTGCCGTGCGCAATGCGGGTGATGCAGTTGTCCAGCAGGACGTCGTCCCGGGGAGACGGCACTGCCACGGTCATACAGAACATCGTGCTTTCCTCCTGTTCGTTAGTATAACGTCGAGACTGGGCATTTTATTGCATGAAGAAAAAAGTTTTTCGCGTATTTTTGGCCGTTGATCATGGTCAGATATTGAATCTATGATAACACGAAACGCCTGATGCTTGAGCATCAGGCGTTTCGCAATCAAAGGCCGGCGGATTTTTTACCCTTCCATTTGGAAAAGAACTTACTCCCGGATAGGAGTATTACTCCGGAGCATAGACCCACTCGTGGTCAGCTTTGAACAGTTCGGAGACATGGTCCCGCACAAATGAATCCAGTTCCAGATTGAAGAAGTGATATGCTTCATGGTGCAGAAGGCGGCTTCCCTTGCTGACAATGCGGTAGCAGGTCCGCTCCGGCGGCGGCTGGAGCAGACGGTGGCAGTGTATGCCGCCGGAGAGCACCAGATTTCTGGCAACAGATGCCGACGCGGCGGCCCAGTAGGGAGAATCCAGCAGATACTGCCGGATCAGAGACGCCTTATCCAAAACGATGCGCGGATTTACCAGAAGGCCAAACCAGTACTGGTGCCACGATTGATAGTCCACACTCCAGTTGAAATAGAGTTCCAGATTCGGGTCCAACGTCTGTACGTCAACATACTCCGGATAGGGGTCTCTGTCCGCAGAACACAGAAAATAGATGGGCTCCGAAAACAGCGCTGTATTCAAAACACCGGCGTCGGACATGCTGTGACTGCTGAGGGCGATATCGATGGTTTGGTTTGCCAGGTTGCGGAAGAGCCCTGCGATTTGAAAGGTCTTGATCGTCAAGTGAAGAGAGGGGTGCTCGGCGAATATCTTCCGGTAAAACGCCGGGAAAATATAGGCGCTGTAACTGTCCACGCTTCCCAGCGTGATATAAAATTGTTCATCTGTGGCCCTGAAATTACACGTCTCCAGATAGACGCTTATCCATTTTTCAGCAATGGGGATGAACGCCTTGCCACGGTCCGTAAACGTGATGGAGGTTTTCCCCTTATTGCGTTCCACAAGGCGGCAGCCCAGCTCGTCCTCCAGTGCTTTCAGCCGGTGACTCACCGTCGATTGGGCAAGGTACATGAGACTTGCTGTCTTGCTGATATTTCGGGTTTTTACCAGGGATAAAAAGACTTCCATGTCCTGATAATTCATATATTTCACTCCCAAACTACGGTGTTCCAGCCCATCAGTTCCTACGCTGTGTGAAAAATAAAATATGATTTTTTTCGATATTATAATGGATAATTCATCGTTTTTCAAGCTCTGACAAATGTGCTATTTTGACGTTAAGCGGTTGAAAGCCGCGGGCACATTCCCAAAGAGAAAGGAAGAGACAAATGGAAAAAAACCTGGAAAGCAAAAAGGCAATGAGTTTGGGCAAGAAGTCGATCATTGGATTGATCGCCGGTCTGATCATCGGTGCGATTCTTTGTTTCGTCCCCGCAAGCACCTTCCGAGATGATTTTCTGATCGGAACGGTCTTTAAAATCGTGGGCAACGGCTATCTGAACCTCATCAAAATGACCATCGTTCCCTTTGTGTTCGGCTCCCTGGTCATGGGTATCTCTTCTGCGACCGATGTGCGGCAGGTAGGCCGCATCGGCTCCAAAATCCTGGGCATCTACATTGTGACCACGGTGATCGCCTCCGCTTTCGGCATCATCGGCGGCATGATCCTGAAGCCCGGCGCGGGCGTGAATCTGGGCTCCTTCGACCTGAGCACGGAGTACAGCCAGGTGGAGACCTCTGTCGCCGATGTGTTCCTGGATTTCATCCCCACCAACATCGTCAATTCCTTTGCCAACGGCAAGATGATCCATATCGTGGTGTTCGCCGTGTTCTTCGGCATCGCCATGAGTCTGATCGGCGAAAAGGCGGAACCGGTGAAGAAGTTCAACGAGTCCTTCACCAATGTCATGTTGAAGATTGTCAACATCGTCATGAGTCTGACTCCCTTTGGCGTCTGCGCCCTGATGGCCTCCACCGTGGCCAACCTGGGCTTTGATATCATTATCACTCTGGCCAAGTACTGCGCCAGCGAGATATTCCTGCTGTTCCTGTTCGGCTTTGTGGTCTACGGCATTCTGTTCACGGTATTCACCAAGCAGAGCTTTTTCAAAATGCTGAAAAAATACAGCAAGATCGCTCTGGTTCCCTTCTCTACCTCTTCTTCCAACGCCACGATCCCCTACTCCATCCAGTTCTGCCGCAGCGTGGGCGTGTCTGAGAAGGTAGCGGCTTTCACGATCCCTCTGGGCGCTACACTGAACATGGACGGTTCTGCTATCATGCAGGGCATGACCCTGGTGTTCGTATCCCAGCTGTATGGTATTGAACTGACGGTACCCATGCTGATTACCACCATCATCACCATCACCCTGGCTACCATCGGCTCTCCCGGCATGCCCGGCGTGGTCATGGTCACTCTGACTCTGGTGCTTCAGTCCGTGGGCTTCCCCCTGGAGGTCATCGGCATCATCGTGGCCATCGACAAGTTCCCCGATATGTTCAAGACCGTGCTGAATGTGCTGGGTGACGCTGTCGACACCATCATCGTCGCAAAGAGCGAGGGTGAGTTCGACGCTGACGTCTTCAATGACGTAAAGGAAAGCGAAGTTAAGCTGTAATTCGGAAATACAGAAAGATACAACAGGAGTGTATTGAAATGGTTATCCACAGTGAATTTCTGGACGCTCTGACGCCTTCTTCCATCCGGAACATCACCGCGAAGATTCGCGATAAAGCGGCGGAAGGCATCCAGGTAACCTCTTTTGCCGGCGGCCTGCCCAGCAAGGAGTTCTTCCCCATCGAGGACATCCGCAGGATCAACGATCAGATTTTTGACGAGGAGGGCGGCGAGGCCATCCAGTATGCCGCATCCGACGGGTATGACCCTCTGCGGAAATATCTTGTGGAGTTTATGAAGCGCTACCAGGTAACAGGAATCGACTACAAAAATATCCTGATCACCAGCGGCGCCCAGCAAGGACTCTCCTACCTGTCCAGAGGGCTGATCACAGCCGGCTCTGTGGTCGTTGTGGAAAACCCCTCCTATCCTGGCGCACTGGATACGTTCCGTGCCAGCGGTGCCCGTATCGTAGGCGTGGAGATGGATGACGACGGCATGAAGATGGACCAGCTGGAGCGGATTCTTCAGGAGAATTCCGGTAACGTCCCCTTCATCTATACCATTGCCGACTTCCAGAATCCCACCGGCCGCAGCATGTCTGTGGAACGCAGGAAGCAGCTGGTGGAGCTGGCTGAGAAGTACGATACCTTTGTGGTGGAGGACGGCCCGTATAGCCTCATTTCTTTTGACGGCACCGTAATGCCCGCCATCAAGAGCTTTGACAAATATGGCCGGGTCATCTACTCGGGTTCTACATCCAAGACCATCGCCCCCGGCCTGCGGATCGGCTGGCTGATTGCGGACCATGAGAGCATCACAAAGCTGGTGTATCTCAAGATGCGGGACGACCTGCAGGTGAACAACATCGCGCAGCGCCAGGTGTATCACTACATGAAGGACTGCGACTTTGACGGCCATCTGAAAACGGTGATTGACGTCTACCGCAGACGCCGCGATGTGATGGCAAAGTGCGTGCAGGAATCCTTCCCCGAGGGGACCCGCGTCGTACTGCCAGAAGGCGGCCTCTTTATGTGGGTAGAACTGCCGGCTGGCGTGGATACTCTGGAGATGTTCGATTTCGTGTTCCAGAAAAACATTGCCTACGTGCCTGGTACATTCTTCTGCCCTGACGGCGGCGGAAAGAATACCATGCGTCTGAATTTCTCCACGACCAGTGAGGAAAAGATTCAGGAATGCATGCCGATCCTAGGTCAGATGATCTGTAAGTATCTTGACGGCAATCTCTGAGCCCCCTGTTTATGACCGCCTGTGGAGGATGCCGCATAAGCGCATCCTGCTCAGATAAATTGCTCCCTTCCAATTGCCTGCTTTAGTCCAGTAGAGCAGGCGGCACAAATCCCCCCTGATGCAGGAACGCGGCTGCATCAGGGGGGATTTGACAATGAAATGAGAAGTTGTTGTCAAAGCAGCTTGATCAAAATGGTGACAATGCCCAGGAGTGTCAGGACCACGCCCACGACCCGGTTCAGCCGGGCAATCTCACAGCGGTTGGCAAACTTGGCGGAGACATAGGCGCCGAAGAGACAGGCCAGCACCGTTACCGCCATGGGCAGAGGCTGGAGACTGGCACCCATGCACAGGTGGCTCACCGTGCCGGTGAGGGCCACCACGGCCATGATCATGGTGCTGGTGCCCACTGCCACTTTCAAATTGTAGCCCAGCACAACGGTGAATACTGTCAGCATCAAAATGCCGCCTCCGCTACCAGTAAAGCCGCAGACCCAGCCAATGCCGCAGCCCAGGAACATCGCCAGGGCTGTTTTTTTCGGGGACAGCAGATTTTTGGCGTCCGCGGCATCTGCACCCTTTGTAATGGGTTTCAGCAGGAATTTGATACCGAGGCCGATCGTCGTCGCCATGGAGAGATATCCCAGGCCGTCCGGCTGAGCCTGACTGAACAGATAGCCGCAATAGCTGCCAATGACAGCACCCGCAAAGGCGGTGATGGTCACCAGACTGCCGTTTTTCAGGTCGATGTTCTTGTTTTTGTAATATGTATAGGCGGAGAGCGTACTGGCCAGCACATCCGACGCCAACGCCACCGTCACCGCGTCATAGCTTGCCCAGCCGCAGAGGCTGACCAAAATGGGCGTGATCACCACGGCGGCGGAAAGCCCCGCGAGGCCGGTGACCACACCCGCGCCCAAACCGGCCAATATATATGCGATCCACAGCATGAAGGACACCTCTTCTTTTTGTTTCAACTGCCAGATGCCGTTTGGCAGCGGCAGAGACAGATACTATTATACAGACAGATGTCGCGTTTGCAACGATCAGTTTTGCTGAAAACGGTGCTTGCACAACACTTTCCCCTGAAGTTGTATGACTCTTTTGTAAACAAATTTTGAAGGTGTGATTCTGCATGGAGCCGGAAAATCAACGGGTGCCCATCAGCAAGCGGCTTTTGAAGGTAGGGTTGCCGCGTCTGCTGGAACGTAAGGAACTGGTTAAATCAATGTCAGCGAACTGCCCGCGGATAAGGAAACAGAGGGAGTTGGTTCCTCGGGGAAAGCTTCCGGCCGCATAGGTTTGCCTGCTCATGTGACAGCGGCAAGTCCAATGTAAAACGCCAAGCGATATGAAAAAGACACAAAAGCGGAAAGAACGGGATATCCCACTCTTTCCGCTTTTGGTTCAAATCACATGCCCTCGCGCCTGAACGCTGTTCAGGCGCCCCTTGTTACTCAATGGCGATGCGGGGGCTCTGAGGCAGTTCTTTCTTTACCTGCTTCGGCAGAGAGATTTTCAGAATGCCGTCTTCAAACTTGGCGGACACATCCTTGGGCTCCACGCCCTCCCCCACAAAAAAGCTGCGGCTGCAGGCACCGGCGTACCGCTCCTGGCGGATGTACTTTCCCTTCTTGTCCTCCTGATCCCGATCCAGACCCTTGGCGGCGCTGATGGACAGATAACCATCCTTCAAATCGATGCTGATTTCGTCCTTCTTGAAGCCGGGCAGGTCGATGTCCAGTTCATACGTGTTCTCGGTTTCGCGCACATCGGTCTTCATCAGATTCTTGGCGTGCTTACCATAAAGGGGATTGCGGCCGGTCAGCGCCGGGAACATGGAAAAGTCGTCATCAAAGAAATCATCGAACAGGTTTTCACCAAAAATACTGGGCATCATAAGTCATTCCTCCATTCACAAATCCTTATCTGAATGCCCTGTGTAGGGGAGCTTTTTTGCTCTCTCGCTTGGAACAACTCTGTTATACTCCCACAAATTAGCACTGTCAATAGGAGAGTGCTAATGTTAACATAAAAACAATTGTTTGTTCACAAAATATGCGATTTCGCGGCCGGGTATTGGCTGTGCGGGCAAAAAATAAAGTGTCTTGCAGGACACAATTTCCTTGCGCTTCCAATGGACGGTGATACAATGCATGGTAGACCATTGTTTGCAGGAGGCCGCGTTATGTTTCAATATTGTATTAGTTCGACTCTGACTCCGCTGGAGGGAGCACCTGCACCGGATGCGTGTATCCTGACGCTTCTGACATCGGAGGAACTGGAGCAGAAGCCCCGCATTCCGGGAGTGGAACAGACTCTCTGCCATACGCCTGCTTCCCGCAGTGCCCACGTGTGCAAGGCGGAGAGCCATCGGAACTATCTCTGTGGGACCATTGTCACGCCGCGGCATACGAGAGGCCAGGCCCCCATCACCTTCGGCTATCTACTGGCCCCCGGACGGATCATCCTGTGCGATGATACCGGAGTGGCCCATACGATGATCCAGCGGCTGAGCCGGGAGGATCCCCAGCGGGAAAGCGGTATCGGCAGCTTTTTCTACGAATTTTTGGAACTGCTCATTGCCAAGGACCTGCATCATCTGCAGGAGCTGGAGGACAAACTGAACCAGCTGGAGGATGCGGCCCTGGCCGGAGAACTGGAGGATTTCAACCCGAGGATGACAGCTTTGCGGAAGGAACTCATTGGCTGGATTCGATACTATACCCAGATGGACGACATGATCTGCGAATTTCAGGAGAACGAAAACGAATATTTCAGCGAGAATGAGCTGCGGATGTTCCGGATGGCGGAAAAGCGAATCGGCCGGCTGAAGGATGAGGCCCAGGCGCTGCGGGACTACGGAATTCAGATAAGGGAACTGTTCCAGGCCGAGATTGATATCCGCCAGAACCGGATCATGAAAATTCTCACCATTGTCACCACAATTTTTCTGCCCCTTTCCCTGGTAGCGGGCTGGTATGGCATGAATTTTATCAACATGCCAGAGCTGACCTGGAAATACGGATACCCGGCGGTAATTGGCATCAGTGTCCTGGTGGTGCTGATTTGTCTGTGGATCATGAAAAAGAAAAAGTTTTGGTGACACCGGTCCGGGAGTGCTGCGGTTGCTCCCAGGCTGTGCGCATATCTCAGCAAAGAACTGCAAAAAAGTCTTTTTTCGTGAGAAACGGCTTTTTTGCGACTCTTTTCATGTTCTCTTGACCTTTGCGTCCGTCTCGATTACTATAATAGTTCAAAATAGAACTAAAAGAAAAGAGATGTGCGGATGGATTCGGAATTTTGGATGAGCCAGACCCTTGTCCGTGCCCTATATGCCGATTTTCTGGAACCAGTATGCAAGACTTACCACCTGACACGCATGGAACTGGATGTGCTGCTGTTTCTGGCGAACAACCCTGATTTTGATACTGCCACAGATATTGTTGAGAAGCGGCGGCTGACAAAATCCCATGTTTCCCTGGCGGTCAATGCGTTGGTTCACAAGGGATATTTGTCCAGAATATTTCGGGAGAATAACCGCAAGACGGTGCATCTTGTCCTCTGCGGCTCCGCATCTCCCATCGTATCCGAAGGGAGAAACGCGCAGAAAGCGTTTGCTGAGATTTTGCTGAAGGATTTTTCGGAAGAGGACGCCCGACTCCTGCACCGCCTGCTTGCCCGGATGGACAGGAACATCCGCAGCCATTTGAAGGAGGAGTCCTGATTGCTGACCAAATTGATTGTATGCTTTATCGCCGGTATCGGAGCCGGACTTGGAACCGGTTTCGCTGGAATGAGCGCCGCGGCCGTAATCAGCCCCATGCTGATCACCTTTCTTGATTTCCCGGCTTACGAGGCGGTGGGGATCGCTTTGGCCAGCGATGTGCTCGCCAGCGCCGTAAGCGCCTATACATATGGAAAAAACAAGAACCTGGACATCAAAAACGGAATCGTCATGATGGCCTCCGTCCTCTGTTTTACGCTGGTGGGAAGCTGGGCGGCCAGCATGGTCCCAAATCAGACCATGGGGAACCTTTCCGTGTTTATGACGTTCCTGCTGGGCGTCAAATTCATCGTGAAACCCGTCATGACCACAAAGGAAGCCATGCAGAAGGTGAATCCGCGCAAACGGTTTATCCAGTCTGTGGCTTGCGGCACCATGATCGGCTTCATCTGCGGCTTTGTAGGCGCTGGCGGCGGTATGATGATGCTCCTGATCCTCACCAGTGTTCTGGGCTATGAGCTGAAGACGGCCGTGGGCACCAGTGTGTTCACGATGACATTTACCGCTTTTACAGGTGCGGCCAGCCATATGATGATCGGCGGTGTCCCGGACCTGTGGTGCCTTGGGTTCTGCGTGCTCTTCACCTTTCTGTGGGCACGCATCGCCGCAAGATTTGCCAATAAGGCCAGTGCCGCCACGCTCAATCGCGCTACCGGTATTGTACTGGTCGTCCTTGGCGCGGCCATCATGATCGTGGGCAGATAACTTGGGATGCATGACCGTTCCAATGCCACCATTGTCCACTCCCAAAGACTTTACAAATATGAGTAGCGAGCCCGGCCGGGATGTTAATTTCCTGGCCGGGCTTGCGCTCGCGTTGGAGAAAACTCACAATATTTGGATTTTCTTCCGTGGTATCCCATGCCCCCGAAGTGCTCCGGCGGAAGGTCAGACTCCCCGCAAAGCGGGATAGAGCTTCCGGTAGCGGCAATACAGGCTGTCGTAAACGGAGCGGTATTCCTCCCGTGGGCGGCAGATGGTTCCGTCATTCGCCCAGCCGGGCGCCGGGGAAAATCCAAGCCCCTGATGCGCCAGACTTGCCAGTGCCTGAGCGGCCCGGAACTGAGTGTCCCGGAACACGGTGATCTCATGACCCAAAACGTCCGCCAGAATCTGGCACCAGACCGCCTCCTGCCCCCCGCCGCCGATGAGGGAGATGGAGGCGGGCGGTTCAGAGAACTGCTCCAGGCCCTGGCGCAATGATAGGGCCACGCCCTCCAGACAGGCCCGGGCCAGATCGGCGGCGGAGGTCTCCACTGTCAGTCCGAAAAAGCAGCCACGGGCCGCCGGGTCCAGAACGGGGAAGCGCTCGCCCACCAGATAGGGCAGGCACAGCACACCGTGACTGCCGGGGACACTGGCGTCCAAAAGGGTGCTGATGGCCTCATAATCCGCTGCCTCCGCGGTCCGGCCCAGCACACCGGCAATCCACCTGTGGACGTTGCCCGCGTTCAGAAAGGGCACCACATTAATGTAGCAGCCCTTCGACGCGGCGACCAGGTTGAATACTCCGGCCTCCGTCAGCAGGATATCGTCCGACACGGTGGCCACCCAGCCGGAGGTCCCCAGATTGATGTTGTATTGCCCCGGCTCCCGGATGCCGCTGGCCAGCGTGGTGGCGCCCGCGTCGCCGATGCCGGCGAACACCGCCGTCCCGGCCCGATAGCCGCAGGCGGCCGCCGCCTCCGGGAGAACGGCCCCCACCTGCTGGTGGGGATGGTACAGTGCGGGGAACATCCCGGCGTCCACCTCTGCGGCGGACAGGAGCCTTCCGTCCCAGCGTTTGCGGCGGATGTCCATGGCCCCCGCCGTGGCGCAGGCGGTGACATCCCCGGCGCAGACGCCGGTGAGGCGGGCGACGAGATAGTCCTTGGAGCTGATGAGGATGTGGGCCGTCCGGGCATAGAGCGCCGGGCAATGCTCCTTTAGCCACATCAGCTTGGGAAGCGGCAGGGAGCCGTCGCAGTGGTTTCCGGTGGTGTGCAGGAAATACTCCGCTCCCACAGCCGCCTCCAGCGCGGAGGCCTGAACTTCCGCCCGGCCGTCGGAGTAGAGGATGGCGGGACAGACCGGCTCCAGCTGCTCGTCCAGGGGGATCAGGTCCTGCATCTGGCCGCTCATGATGATACCGCTGATGTCCTTTGCCGGAACCGCTTCGGTGAACTGCCGGGAAATTTCGCAAAAAGCCGCCCACCAGTCCCGGGGAGCCTGCTCCTGAAAGCCGTCCCGGCAGAGTGTGGACAATTCCACGGAGCAGGAGAGGACAGCTGCTCCCGCCTCATTGACAAGTGTGCCTTTGACGGCGGTGGTGCCCGCGTCAAACGCGGCGATGTATGCCATGGTGAGCTCCTCCTTTACGCGGCGTCTCCGTGGCCGGCCCTCTGGGCGATGACCGCCAGAATGATGATGCCGCCGGTGATGATGTTCTGCATATAGCTGGGCATCTGGAGAATCGTCAGGCCGTTGGCCAGGATACCCAGGATGGCGGCGCCCACCAGAGTGCCCGCCGCGTTGGGAATGCCCTTCCGGGACACGGTGCAGCCGATGAACACCGCCGCGTAGGACTGCAGGAAGTAGCCGTCACCGGCGGTGGTGTTGGCGGAGCCCACGCGGGAGGCGATCAGCATGCCGGTGACGCAGGCCATGACCGCGCAGAGGGCGAAGGCGATGGTCTTGTACTTCCGCACCCGGATGCCGGCGATCTTGGCCGTCTCCTCGTTGCCGCCGATGGCGTAGAACTTCCGGCCCAGGGTGGTGTGCTCCAGCAAAAACCAGAACAGCACCACAAACACCACCATCAAAATGGACAGAAGGGGAACGCGGCCCAGCTTGGTAGTACCCAGAAAGGAAAAGCTCTTGGGGATGCCCTCGAAGACGGTGGCGCCGCCGGAGAGGAGGTAGATGACGCCGGAGAGGACGGTGCTCATGCCCAGGGTGGTGATGAAGGACAGCACCCGGAACCGGGCCACGATCCAGCCGTTCAGCAGGCCGATGCAGAAGCTGACAGCCGCCGGAAGGAGAAAGCACACCGCCATGGGCAGTCCCTTCACCGCCAGCAATGCGGCCATGACGCCGCCGAGAGACGCCATACTGCCCACGGACAGGTCGAATTCGTTGACGCTCATGACCAGAGTGGTGCCCAGGGAGATCATGACCAGCAGGGAGATTTGCCGGGTGATGTTGATGAAATTCGTCAGGGTGCAGAACTTGTCGGGCCGGATCAGGCTGAAGGCCAGCACAATGACCGCCAACGCCAGAACAGTGCCGTAGGTCTGCAATATCTTTTTGGGAGCGGACCGATTCATGGCTGCGCCTCCTTCTCTTGGTTCTCGTAACAGCAGGCCAGCACCTGCCGGGCGGTCAAATCCCGGTTCTTCCAGCACACGGTGGTACGGCCCCGGGCCATGACCAGAATGTTGTCCGCCACCTCCAGCAGCTCCTTGAGGTCGGAGGAGACGTACAGCACCCCGGCGCCCTCGTCCGCTTTCCGCCGGAGGAGGTGGTGGATGTCACTCCGGGTGGCGACGTCCACCGCCTGGGTGGGCTCGTCGCAGAGGAAGATACGGGGAGCGGTCATCAGCGCCCGGGCGAAAACCGCCTTCTGCTGGTTGCCGCCGGAGAGCTCCAGCATCCGCTGGTTCGGACTTGCCAATTTGATGTGGAGGCTCTCGATTTGTTCCTCTGCCGCGCCGTTTCCGGCTTTCGTCCGCAGGACGCCGCGGCGGGAGAAGGTGTCGATGCTGGAGAGCAGGATGTTGTCCCGGACGCTGAGGTTTCCGATCATGGCCTTGCCCCGGCGGTCCTCGGAAATGAGGACCATGCCGCTGCGGATGGCTTCCTCCGGTGTCAGGCCGGGACGCTCTTTGCCGTCCAGCAGGACAGTGCCTGCTGAGAGGGCGCGGTAGCCGAAGATGCACTCCAAGAGCTCCGTCCGGCCGCTGCCGCCCAGGCCGAACAGGCCCAGAATCTCACCGCTGTGGAGAGCCAGACTGCCCTGCTTCACCCGCCCGTCCCGGGAGGCCATGTCTTTTACTTCCAGCAGAACCGGACCGAAGGTCTCCCGGCGGCAGACGGGCTCCACGGCTGCCTGCTCCGTCATTTTGGCGATGAGCTGCTCCCGGGTGACGCTGGCGGTGGGGACGGTGTCCACCAGCCGACCGTTGCGGAGCACTGTCACCCGGTCGGTCAGAAGAAAAATCTCGTCCAGCCGGTGGGTCACACATAGAATGGAGGTCCCCTTTTGCCGCAGGTCCCGCAGCAGCCGGAACAGCCGTCCGGCTTCCTGGTCCGTCAGACTGGCGGTGGGCTCGTCCAAAATCAGCAGGCGGCAGTCGGTCATCATTGCCCGGACGATCTCCAGTTCCGTCCGCTGGGGCGGGGACAGCTCCGCCGCCGTCTTTTTCAAGTCCAGATCAATGCCCAGGTCCTCCATGGTCTGCCACACCCGGCGCTCCATCGCGGCCCAGTCCACCCGGCCAAGCCGGGTGGGGTACTCCAGGCCTAAGTAGCAGTTTTCAATGCCGTTGAAAGTGGGAATCAGGGTCCGGTCCTGGTGGATGACCCGGATGCCCAGCGCCCGGCTGTCCGCCGGATTGGAGATGGTCACCGGCTCCCCGTTCCACAAAAGGCGGCCCTCCCGGAGCTGGTAGACGCCGGTCAACAGCTTGATGAGGGTGGACTTTCCGGCACCGTTCTCCCCCACCAGGCCGTGGATATCCCCGGCATCCAGTTGGAAATCGATGTCTCGCAGGGCGTAGATGCCGTTGAACTCCTTGCTGACGTGTTCTGTTTGCAGCAGCATGGCGGGCCTCCTTTCGCAGATGATGGGGTTTGATTACTTGATGAAATCAGCCGCGTTGTCAGCGGTGATGAGGGTGGCCTCGGCGTACATTTCGCCGGTCTCGATGGTTTCACCCGCGAACAGCTTGCCCATCTGCTCCACCACGATGTCTACCATGCCCTGGAAGTTCTGGGCCACGGTGGCCTTCAGGTTGGTGCCCTCCTGGATGAGGGAGACGGCCTGCTCGTTGCCGTCCACGCCGACGATGATGATCTCGTCCCGGCCGGCCTCCTGGCAGGCCTGGGTGGCGCCGATGGCGGGCTCATCCCAGCCGCAGAGGATGGCGGTGATGGAACCCTTGTCGGGATTGGCCAGCAGCAGGTTCTGAACGATGTCCTGGGCGTCGTTGATGGGCTGCTCCGCGGGGACGTGCTGCTCGGTGATGAGGGTCAGCTTATCGTTGGCGGCAATCAGCTCGTCGAAAGCCTCGCAGCGCTTCACGACGCCGGGGTGAGGCCGGTGGGTCAGAGTGATGACGGTGCCCTCACCGCCCATCAGGTCATCGAAGAGGTAGCCGGCGATCAGCTCGCCCATCTGGTGGTTGTCGCTGGTGGCGTTGACCTGCATGCCGTCGATGAAGCCGCTGTCCACGCCAAAGACGGGGATGCCGGCGTCCATGGCCTCCCGGAGCTGGTTTTCCAGCTGGGTGGGGTCGGCGCTGACCAGGACGATGGCGTCGGTGCCGGAGGCGGTGACGTCCTCGATGCGGCTTGCCAGCTCCGCGAAGTCGTTGGCGGTGTCGATGACGCTGACCTCGGCACCCTGGGCGGTCAGGTCGTTTTCCAGGTAGCCCACCATCTGGTTGGTGGTGACGGAGGCCATGTAGGGGGTCATGACGGACACGGTCTTTCCGGCGAAGGGGCTGGAAGCCTCTTCCTCACCGGCAGACTCCTGGGAGGTCTGGGTAGTCTGAGAAGAAGTGCCGCTGCAGGCAGCCAGGGACAGGACCAGCATCAGAGCGGTCAGCAGAGACAAAAACTTTTTCATTTCAGGTTCCTCCTTATATTGCTTGATGGATTGCTTGATACCAGACGCCCGGTCCGCTTATGCCTCCCGCACCGCGTCGAGCTTGCCTTTGGCAAGCTTAAACTTTCTGAAAATTCAGAAAGTTCATTGATTGAACATGCAAAACAACCCTGACGGTTTTCTTGCATACATCCTTTCCCTCCGAATCCTTAAGTCGGTTAGGTTTCACAGGAAAGCACAGCTTCCTTCATCTGCTTTACATAGTCCGCTACATAGGGGACAGCCTCCCGGCCATACTGGGCGATGAGCTTGACGATGGCGCTGCCCACGATGGCACCGTCGGCCAGGCCAGCCATCTTTTTCGCCTGCTCCGGTGTGGAGATGCCGAAGCCCACGGCGCAGGGGCAGCTGCTGTTTGCCCGGATGAGCTCCACCATGGCGCCGATATCGGTGGTGATCTCGCTGCGGACGCCGGTGACGCCCAGACTGGACACCACGTAGATGAAGCCGCTGGCCTCCTTCGCCACCATGGCGATGCGGTCCTCGGAGGTGGGGGCCACCATGGAGATCAGGTCCACACCGTACCGCTTGCAGATAGGGTCGAACTCGTCTTTTTCCTCGTAGGGAATGTCCGGCAAAATCAAACCGTCAATGCCGATTTCCTGACAGGTGGAGATGAACTTTTCAGCGCCGTAGGAGAATACCACGTTGGCGTAGGTCATGAACACCATGGGAATGGTGACGTCCTTCCGCAGGTCCTGCACCAAGTCAAAAATCCTGTCGGTGGTGGTCCCGGCGGACAGGGCCCGCACATTGGCGGACTGGATGACGGGGCCCTCGGCGGTGGGATCGGAGAACGGGATGCCCAGCTCGATGAGATCGGCTCCCGCCTCCGCCATGGCACGGACGATGTTCGCGGTGGTCTCCAGGTCCGGATCGCCGCAGGTGACGAATGGAATGAATGCCTTGCCGTTCGCAAAGGCCTTTGCGATATTACTCATGGATATCCTCCCCTCTGTAACGGGCGATGGCCGCGCAGTCCTTGTCGCCGCGGCCGGAGATGTTGACGACGATGATCTGGTCCTTTCTCATGGTGGGGGCCAGCTTTCTGGCGTAGGCCACCGCGTGGGCGGACTCGATGGCGGGGATGATGCCCTCCATCCGGGAAAGGTACTCGAAGGCCTCCACAGCCTCGTCATCGGTGATGGGCACGTATTCTGCCCGGCTGATGTCGTGGAGATGGGCGTGCTCCGGGCCGATGCCGGGGTAATCGAGACCCGCGGAAATGGAGTACACCGGGGCAATCTGACCGAACTGATCCTGGCAGAAGTAGGACTTCATGCCGTGGAAGATGCCCAGGCGGCCGGTGGCGATGGTGGCCGCCGTCTCGGCGGTGTTCACGCCCCGGCCGGCGGCCTCGCAGCCGATGAGCCGGACGGAGGGATCGTCAATGAAGTGGTAGAAGGCACCGATGGCGTTGGAGCCTCCGCCCACGCAGGCGATGACGGCGTCGGGGAGCTTTCCTTCTTTCTCCATCAGCTGTTCCTTGATCTCCCTGGAGATCACCGCCTGGAAGTCCCGGACGATGGTGGGGAACGGATGGGGGCCCATGACGGAGCCCAGGCAGTAGTGGGTGTCGGCGATGCGGTTGGTCCACTCCCGGAAGGCGGCGGAGCAGGCGTCTTTCAAGGTGCCAGTGCCAGTGGTGACGGGAATGACCTCGGCGCCCAGCAACCGCATCTTGTAGACGTTCAGCGCCTGGCGTTTTGTGTCCTCCTCGCCCATGAACACCACGCACTCCATGCCCACCAGGGCCGCGGCGGTGGCGGTGGCCACGCCGTGCTGCCCGGCGCCGGTCTCGGCGATGAGGCGGCTCTTGCCCATCTTCTTCGCCAGCAGCGCCTGGCCCAGCACGTTGTTGATTTTGTGGGCGCCGGTGTGGTTCAGGTCCTCCCGCTTCAGATAGACCTTGGCACCGCCCAGGTCCTCCGTGACCTTGGCCGCGTAGTAGAGGCGGCTGGGCCGGCCCGCATAATCATTCAGCAGCTGCGTCAGTTCCGCCTGAAATGCGGGATCGTTTTTATAGTGATCGTAGGCCGCCTCCAGCTCAATGACGGCGTTCATCAGTGTCTCGGGAATGTACTGGCCGCCGTGGATGCCAAATCTTCCCTTTGGGTTCGTCATAGTTCCTGCCTCCTGTTCATATCTATGAAAGATTATGGGTCTGGATCGTGTTCATCTCAGCTTCCGGGGAATAAAAAAACGCCCCTGATGAGAAAATCCTCATCAAGGACGGTAAATATAAAACCGCGGTGCCACCTTGTTTCACAGCCGTAGCTGCACGCTCAGCAGAGTACCAACATACTCCCGGCCGGATAACGTCTGCCTTCGACGTCGCAAGCTACTGGCGGAATTCCGCGTTTGCCGCGCCCTCGGTGACCCATTGTGACCACCTGCATCTCGGTCCGGCTCCCAGCACCCCGGACTCTCTGTGCGCGCATAATGGTCTTTACCTTCACCTCGGCGGTTTGGAAATTTTTGATTGCCCTTATCATAGACTCATCCAAATAAAAAGTCAAGGAAAAAATAATTTCGGGATATCCTTCCTCTACAAACAGTTTTTTCCTATTTAATGGAAGCAATAAGGTGTTTGAGATTACTCTGGCGGCACTGCTGGATGCGAACAGCTCTGATATCCAATTTGGCTGATATATTAAAAAATGCACGATATTTTGGAATTTAACGCATGTTTGGCGGAGCATAGTTGCCCTTTTTACATAGGGCCTTATATGCGGGGCGAATAATTCTGGGATCTGTGCTGCAGCACTCCCGCTGGGCCAGACAGGACACAGGCTCATAGGCCGGCGTCACCCGTTCCGGCAAAGACATGCCATCGGACAGTGGAGAAAACGTGGGTAAAAAAACGTCTTTTCGGCATTTGGCGCACATATTTCCTCTGATGACCAGCGAGGGCACACAGATTCTGCCTCGCCACTAGTCCCGTATGTGAAGTGATGACCCAAGGACAGAATCGCCTGCGCAAAACAATGTGCTATCTGGTGACTCTTCAAACTGAAACCTTATACTCCCGTTTGTGTCAGGGTTACAGTGCTAACCCCAATTTTTCCCTTAACATTTCCAACAAAATGCAAAAAAGTCCTAAAATCTTTCCATTTTAGGACTTTTGGGTTGCGGGGTAGAACTTGAACCTATGACTTATGGGTTATGAGAGCGATCCGGCCTAAAATTGGGCTCTAAAAGTGCCCATAATACGTGAATCTGGGGGACTTTTTATTTTGGACTCTTCGGAAAAATTAAGAGGAAATCCTGGCATCAGAAAAAATGAGCATTTTAAAAGCAGATTGCAAAATTTCCACGCCCAAAAATGCAGAACCAATTTTGGTGTTCTGTTGACAAATAGCCCCGGGCGTGCCATAATAAAAATAACAAGTAAATATCAGGGTACACAGGTGTCCGCCGAAAGGTGGGTGAAAAGGGAAGCGGGTGAAAATCCTGCGCAATGCCGTTGCTGTGTTAGCGGAGTGGTTTTTGTGATCATTGGGAAGCGCATCCCGAGAAGAGGAAAACCGCGTTAGACGCTTCAGTCAGAAGACCTGCCTGTGTATGACGCACAAAAAAACCTCCCCGGGTTTTGGGAGGGTGCAGCACGGTATGTCGGCGCTAGGCATATTGTTTAACGCTGTATCCTCGGATACAGTTTTTTTGTTCTCTGAATTACTTGTTGCTCACCTCTCTTTTGCGCAACGAGCCGAATCGACGGTGCCTGCCAGGCCGTTTTGACTGGCTCGAGCGCCGGGCAGAACACAGGCAATCGGCCTGCTGTGCTTTTGCCAGTGGTGTGCGCGTATGGGACAGTCCCGATGCAGGGACTGTCCCAATTTTTTAATGCCTTCAGGATGGCTGTTGTCTTTTTTAAGCGGCATCGGTTTTGAGGGCTCAAGTCGGCAAATTAATCACGCAAAAGCATGCCCATATCCACTGCAAACATATCTGCACTCGCGGAGGAAGCTATCAAACATTTAAAAAGACGACCCTCAACTTTCTGAATTGAGGGTCGCCTTTTTATGATAAAAGAAAACCTGCTTTTGGAAATAAATCAGTCAACGATATTGTGGTAACCGGCATATTCGCTGAGGAAACCATATTTGATGCCAAGGACATTATCCGCTGCGTCAGCAGCGGTTTTGATTGCGAAGGTGTTGATGATTTCTTCCGTAGACATGGCATTGTCGATCATATACTGAAGCTGTGTCGTGTTATCTTCGTTCTTGAAAAGTTTCTCTTCCGTTGCACCGTAAATCATAGTCGCATCACTTGAACGGAAGCCGCGGAGGCCATTCTCTTCACGGCCCTGAAGAACGTAAAGAGTATCACCGTTTGCATTTGCAGTAGCCAAGGTATAGCCAAGGGTATCGCGCTGGTAAACAGCAACCTCTGCAATCACACCACCGCCGTCAGTTACCTTACGGGAGGCCCGGTTAAAGCAGGTAACCAGCTTGAGAGAAGCAAACTCGGTGCAGAAGTTAAAGTCACCAGTGGAATCCATAAATCCTGCCAAGGGGCCTGCACCGTTATAAAAAGGGGCAATCGCGTTGCTGATAGCAGTCACCTTGCCCACGCCCTGGGTCTGCGCGCCAGTGGGGTTCTCAGTTGCTTCTTCCCAGCCGCCCTCGGTTGCAAACCAGGCATAGCCGGTTTTATAATCATAGGAATTGGTGTATTTACCGTTATCATCAAGGGTACGGGTCATGGCGAGAACACCGGTGCAGTAGTCATGGAGGCCAAACACATCAATGGCAGCACGGACAGGCTCCATAGCGGAGGCTGAACATACCCAGACATCAATACCGTTCGCCTGGAGAGCCGCCCAGAGTTCCACAATGTTCTTGGAAACTGCGATACCGGAATTCCAGGTATATTCCACCACACCAACTTTAGATGCAATCTCTGCAGGAGAGGTCCAGGTTACAGTGGAGGTTTCCACAGAACCATAGTAGCTGTGGGAGGCATACGCAAGATTATAGACTTCCTGCTGAGTCATACCGGTAAACCAATAGAGCACCCAGGGATATGCAACGGATGCGGACTCTGCGTCATAAACTAGGTCATACATCGCACGCATTTTCGTTGCGAATTCCGCCCACTGGGGATCAGCCTGAATAGTTGCCTGCTCCTCTTCAGAAAGGCCGGTAGGCGTGAAAGGACCATAGGTCTCATAGAGGTAGGTATAAGCGGCAGTAATGTCGTCTACCCAATCAGCGTAAGAGCCGTTTCCATAACCTAAATCAGTTCTGTCTTCGTCGTGGTCACCGAGTTCGGTAAAGAGGATTTCGCCGATTTCATCAGGGGTAAATGCAAATGCCATTACCTGGAGCTGATAAACAGCAAGTTGCTCTTCAATGTCGAAAATAGAACAGGTATTGTCAAAATCAAAAACCACATAGGAGTCTTCAGAGTAGTTTTCAGATGCGTGACCGTACATGTCCATGAAATCATTGATAGCAGTTTTAACGGTTTCGTCCCAGTCTGTGCGCTCAACATAGGTGGTAACTACTTCAGTTTCTTCCTCAATGGGTTTCTCAGTGG
This sequence comes from uncultured Clostridia bacterium, assembly GCA_945864305.1. Classification (GTDB taxonomy): domain Bacteria; phylum Bacillota; class Clostridia; order Oscillospirales; family Oscillospiraceae; genus Oscillibacter. The sequence continues at coordinate 48,348 of CAMBAJ010000006.1, forward strand.
ATTCAGGCTCTTTTTGACCGTCACAGGCGGCAAGAGAAAGAACCATCGCAAGTGCAATAAGCGTCGCAAGAATTTTTTTCATCGTGCCACTCCTTGCATTTTGATACTAGCTCTGAATGAAATTCAAAAACACAGGTATATCAAGTCTGCAAACTTTTAAGTAAACCAGTGCATTCTAAAAAATATGCCCGTTTTACATATAGAATCCATGTGCGGAAAGTTTGCTGGAATAGGTTCCCCTCGCTCTGTTGAAACAACAGAGCGAGGGGGCCCAGATGACAATGGAAAGCTTAACTGCCTTTTAATTCAATTCCTGCCAGTTTGCGGGATACACAAAATAGGCATAGCGGGTCTTGTTGGGAGTCTGGAAATGGATGTGGCTATTCTTGGGGATGTAGATAATATCGCCGGGGTTGCCGCTGACGATCCGGCCATCAATCTCAATCTCCAACGTTCCATCAATGACGAAATCGTACTCGTCATAGGTCAGCGTCCACTCAAAGCTGGTGTGATCCAGTTCCATGATGCCGCATCCCATGCGGGGAGCCTCTTCCAGGGACACGACATCCTTCAGGGTGACGCCCTCCTGTCCGAACGGCTCGCACTTGACCGTGGAGGTCTTGATGCCGATGATGCCGCTGGGATCCACATGCTTTTCAAAATCATCCTTGGATTCACCAGCGGAGGCAGCCTGAATCACCTTTGTCACGATCTCTCGAATCAGTTCTTCACTGACATTCACAGTCTATCTATCCTTTCTGTTTGGAATAATGCGGCAAAATCAAGCCTTCTGCTTGGCACTGTCAATCTTAGCCAGCAGCTTGGGAGCCAGCAGGTTGGCAACAATCAGAGCGGTAATACCGGCGACCAGCTTGCCGATAATAACGGGGGTAACCATGCTCTGATCCACGCCAGCAGTGAAGCCCAGGTGATCGCCGAACACGAAAGCAGCGGACACGGCGAAGGCCACGTTCAGCAGCTTGCCCTTGGGATCCATCTCGCCCATGATGTTGAACATGGCAATGTTGTTGGCCAGGTTCGCCACCATACCGGCGGAAGCCTTGTCGTTCATACCCAGGAGGCCGCCCACCTTGCTCAGAGCACCACCAAAGGTACGGGTAATCCACTCAACCATGGGGAATGCGCCAATCAGCACGATACCAATCTGGCCGCAGGTCAGCAGGCCGGAGTTCAGCGGAGTCATACCGGTCTCATCGGGAGTTGCCATCACGTCGAACAGGGGGAACATGATGCCGGTGATCTGCTCAAAGACAGCGATTGCGGTCAGGGCAGTGATGACAATGGTCACGCCGGTGCCGAATACGTTGAAGCCAGAAATCATCTTGGCGGGTGCAAACCACAGGCCAATCACGATCAGGGCGGCGATCACGATCACGGGAACCAGGTTGATCAGAATCTGGCCGAAGCTCAGCCTGTAATCGGTGAAAACATTCATCGCAAGACCACCCACAATGCAGCCCAGAGGAATGGTGATCATACCGGCCAGGACGCCGGCTCCCAGGTAGGAGCGGTCATCCTTAGAAATGATGCCCAATGCGACGGGAATGGTAAACACGATGGTGGGACCCATCATGGTACCCAGAATCAGACCGGCAAAGCTGCCGATAGACTCATTGGATGCCAACTGCATCGCCAAAGGATAACCGCCCATGTCGCAAGCCAGCAGCGTGGTGGCAAACATGGAGGAATCAGCACCGATGGCGGTGTAGATCGGGGTGATAATGGGGCCAAGGATTTTGGCCAGAACAGGAGCCGCCGCCACAACGCCGGCCATGGACAGAGCCAAGGGGCCAATTGCGTTGAAGCCCTCTTCAAATTTTTCGCCATAGCCATGCTTATTGCCGCGGATCTTATCAATCGCGCCAACCAGCATGAAGATCATCATGATCATCATGATGACAGAGTTAATGGATATGTTGGCAAACCATGCCTTAATGCTCTCTGTAAACACGCTCATTTACAACCCTCCTAAAGAATTACCTTTTTTGTTCATTGGAATTCATTGACTGCGTTTGTCAAATCAGAGACTCATACAGCTGCGCAGACGGTCTTGGAATGACTGCCGTGCCAACCAGCAGCTCAGCCTCACGAGAAGCTGCGGCCACGGCCTCTCGGACCGCGCCCACATCGCCGGTCAGCGTCACATAGCCCTTGCCGCCAATTGCGTAGCCGATACGCACCTCAATCAAGGTAATGCTGGCGGCCTTTGCAGCCACATCCGCCGCCACAATGGCGGATGCCACAGAATAAAATTCCAGTACGCCGACGGCACCCTTTTCAGGTACCTGGGTCGTTCCACTGATGGCGGGGATCAGCTGGGGATGCACATTGGGCAGTAGTAATGTGTCCACGACACATTCTCCTCCACGTTTAATCCCCTCCGCCATGGATGCTTTGACGTCTCCGGTCTCTCCGGAAATCAACACCAAATATTTGCCGGGGCAAACAGTGGACGCACGCAGTAGATCCACCTGTGCCGCTTTGACCATGTAATCACAGGCCTCGATCCCTCTGGCAATACTGTTCAGCTCTACCATGCCAATAGCCAGTTTCATACGCTTACTCCTTCCTGCGCCGGACCGTCATCCCAGTGGGAGTGATGTTGATCACAGTGCCGCTCACACTGGCGTGAATATTTGCGGAGATTCCTTCGGCGGCCTCAGCAATCAGTTCGCCCTTAAAAACAGCCGCCCCTACGGCTTTCACCGGCCGCGCCGGCTTGCCAATGTGCTGCTGGAAGGGAATAAATACCTCGTCCGGTATCACCTCCAGGCAGGTCCGCGCATGACGGCCGGCGTACTCGCTCAGGCCCAGCCGGGCAATCAGGCGGTCCGTAGGCGTTTTCCGGACATCCACAAAGGTTCGCGTAGCAGGCTCCATATTACGGGGGACCTGAATTCCGCGCTTACGGAGTTCGCCCTTGAGATAGTCGTTTACCTTTCTGGGAGACAAGCCCATCGGACAGGCAAACATCTCACACACACCGCAGCTGCAGCAGTTTGCCGCGTCGCCGAAGGTGGCCAGATATTCGTCGTTGTCCTGGATGGTCTTCTCCCGCCACAGGTTCCGCATCATCAAATTGGGACGCATCTGATGCCCAATCAGGAATCGGGGACACAGGTCTGTGCACATCCGGCACTGAATGCACGCACTTTTTGTCTGGTGCCGGATGGTTTCCATGGTGAGCTGCGCTTTGCGGAAGAGATAGTGGTCCTTTGGCAGAACGATCAGGTTACCCGTGGTCTTTGTGACCACGGCGGCGTCAATTGCCTGCTCATCCGTCAAGGGCCGCCCCATCATGGGGCCACCCACGATCAGTCCATAATCCGTCAGATTCGGTCCTGCCGCCTGAACGCACTCTCTCAGAGGCGTTCCAACAGGGACGTGAAGCACCACTGGCTCTTTTACCTCCCCTACAACGGAAAGGTATTTGTCCGTCACGCTCTTTCCCTCCAGCGCATCCAGAACATGCAGCACAGTTCCGACATTGTCCACCACGCATCCCACATCCGAGGGAAGTCCCCTTTCCGGGATGCAGCGTCCTGTCACCTGCTGAACCAGCGTCTGTTCGTCGCCGGCGGGATAAAACGTCCTCAGTTGGAACAACTCCACCCTGGCGTTCTTTTCCGCAATTGCCTTTTCCAACGCAGCAATTTCCGGCTTATACTTTCCCTTTAATGCGATCACCGTCCGCTCAGCTCCCAGATGTTCACTGATGGCACAGGCGGCTTCTACCACACGTTCCGGAAAAGTCCTGCAGAGATATTTGTCCGTCTCAATCAATGGTTCACACTCCGCTGCGTTGACAATGAAGCATTCCACTTTGGCGGACAGTTTTACGTGGGTAGGGAAACCGGCACCGCCGGTTCCCACCACGCCAGCGGCTTTTACCGCTTCAATCAAGTTCATCATATCACCTTATTCCAGCACTGACTGGTCGATCTCCAGATCGTCCACAATGCCGACAACGGTTGCGTCCACGGGGATGTTCATGTCGCCGGCAGCGCTGCGTGCCGAGCTGCCGCTGACGATCAGCACTGTCTCGCCAACGCCGGCGCCAATGATATCCGCGGCCACCAACGGTAAAAGATCGTCGTTCTTATCCAGAATATTCACTGGTTTGACCAGCAGCAACTTCAATCCGGACAGGCGGTCCTCCTTGCGAGTGGCCCAAATATTACCGATGACCTTCGCTACCCTCATATGTGTTCCTCCGCTTTCTTGTTGGCATTACTCCCGAATCAGGCTAATATCCCGCGACCGTGCAAAATCCTTTGCCAAGTCTGTCACAATGCTGTTTGCCGGGATACGGATGCAGGTTGCTTTCGCCGTGCAGGCTTCGGAGACGTCGCGCTCTGTGATGACACGCTTCGTCAGACGGTACTCTTTCTGCGCGGCCACAGGTTTCACCTCAGCCGGTTTTTCCTGCTTACACGCCGGTACCTTCTTTTCATTCAAGATATAGTCCTCCAGTTCCTCCTGCGGGCAGATCACCACGCCGGATTCCTCCAGAAGGGCCAATTTTTCTTGAAGCATTGCGTAATAGGGTGCTGGAGCCGTTGTTGCATAACGGTAAAGTTCGATTCGTTCCATGGGAACGTAGACCTTTTTACCGCTCAGGATCGCCTGGGACGCAAGCCGCGTATAAGGCGTATCATAGATGCCGGAGGCAAGTTTGCCCAGAACCTCATTGGAAAGGCAATACAGGATCACAACCTCGCAGTTGTCCATATCAACCTGATAATCCTGCATCAGCCCGCAAACCGTCCGATAGTGCTTAGTCAGCCGCTCGCTCTCCAGTTTTACGTGGCAATCGTCACCATGATCCGGCGTCAGGATCAGCAGTCCAGGACGCGCATCGTCAGAGCAGATCTGCTCCACCGTCTCTCCATCCTCACACGCGGCCAGCTTTTCCGCCACACGTGCGACGATCTCATCGATCAATTCTTTACGGTCCACTTATACACCCTCCTTTCTGTTCCAATTCAGGCATTCAATTTTCGCAGATACAATTCATTGCGATTCCCGATGGTGTCACCAGGAAAGGATTGGCAGGCTTTACCGTCTTGATGCCGGTGACCTTTTCAAAAATTCCCTCGATCCCCGTCAGGCAGCAAGTACCGCCGCAGAGGTAAATGGTATCCACTTGCTCCGGCTTAACATACCGGCCCACAATGGTCGCCATTTTCTCAATGACGGGCCGCACCACGGGCAGAATCTCCCGATGCCGCGCATAGTCCTGTTTGATCTTCTCGGCTTCGTCAAAGGAAATATGGTAGTTGCCGGCCAGAACCAGAGACAGATGCGTACCGCCGGTGGGCTCATCCTCGATTTGGATGACCTTCCCATCCTTCAGCACGGCCAATCCCGTGGTACCGCCGCCAATGTCCACCACCACACCGTCGCTGATCTGATAAACCGCGTTCGCGGCACTGGGTTCATCCAGAATGTTGGTCACGTTGAGTCCCGCGCCCTCCGCCACATACTGGTGGGTCTTGACGCTGGACTCTGTGCCAGCGGGCATTGCGATGGCGCAGTCTACAAGCTCGGTTCCCAGCCGTTCTTCCAGCTTTTCCTTGAGTTCCCGAACGATGCGCAGAGCACCGGTATAGTCCACCACCACACCGTCCCGCAGAACACTGGCCGCCCGTTTTTCGCAGGCGATAGGATTGTTTTCTTCATCCAGCACCACCAGGACAATATAGGCGGTTCCCAGGTCCACGCCCACCTTCAGCTTTCTGCTGACGGGCTGGAAAGTCCGGGCCTCTGATTCTTCCACCTTTGCCAGAAAAGCATTGACACGTTCCAGGTCCAACATTGTATGCCGCTCCTTCTTAAAAATCTGCCTGTTACCGAATAATCCGGCCCAAAGTAAAGCCACTGACCAGAGCCGCGTTGGCCTCATCGAAATCGATGTGCATCTTGCAGCTGTACTGCTCGCTGACGCGGATAATTACATCCTTGAACACAATGGGGCGGTCACTCAGAACTTCCACGGAAACCCGCTGTTTATCCTTCAAGTCGAACTTGATGGAATCAGGCGCTGTCACATGGATGTGGTTGTGGGCAATAATCACGCCCTCTTCGATATGAATGGTGCCGCAGGGGCCTTCGATGGTGATGGCTCCGGAGCCTTTTACATCGCCGGACTCCCGGACGGGAGCTTTTACGCCCAACTCCACGCAGTCGCTCTTGGAGAGTTCTACCTGGGTTGCCTTACGGACAGGGCCCAGAACAGCCACATGTTCCTTGCGGCCCTTCGGGCCGATCAGCGTGACCCGCTGCTCCGAGACAAACTGCTGGGGCTGGGACAGGGGGCGGACCGGTTTCAGTTCAGCTCCCTGTCCAAACAGGACCTCCACATCCGCCTGTGTCAGATGCACATGGCGTGCGGATACCTCAATCTCCACAAGGCCTGCGTTATGGATGGCATTCATCACGGCAGATACAATTTCTTCCATTCTGAATCTCCCTCACTTATACAAGCCCGCCAGGTACATGCACATCATAATGTGAACAGCACTGGACAACCGGTTCAGTTCCTCGATGATGTCTCCCCGGGTAAATTTCTTTCCGTCACTGAACGCGTCCACTGCGGCGACCTCGGTCTCCCGGACTGCCGTGCGCAGTTGGTTCAGCAGCGCGTACTCTTTTCCCATGCTCTTGTCGGGAAGCACCATCTGCTTGATGTTGAAAAATTTCTGCGGATTGTGAGAGCGCTCCCGGAGCTCCGCATGGGTCAGTCCGATAATGGTTTCGCCCCGATATTCCTCATCCAAAACATCGCAGCGCATGATTTCCCGGAGGACACCAAGGATGTTATCCAGGTCAGCGACCAGTTTCTCACTGCCGTTCTCTCCAATCAGCACCTGGTCCAAAACCACCAGGGCCTGCAAGCTGTCCAGCTTGCCCCGGAACAGAATCCGCGGATGGTTCTTCGCCACCAGCTTGTTGCCGAAAAGCTGCGTCATGAATTCCGGTTTGCTCATGTAGAACGCACCTGTTTCATAATCTACATATTTCGGCTTTACCTGTTCCCCCTGCATTTGCACCGGCTGCGCGGGCGGGACTTCCGTTGCAACAATACGCGGGCCGTCCTCTTTCGCCTGCTCACCTTCTTTGGCGATCTTGATCTTCCTCTGCTGGAGATACTCACGTGCCGCAGGTGTCAGCATGGAACCATTGGGAACGTAATAGACTTCCGGCTGACTGTTCCGCAATTCAAGTCTGAGGGCATTTTCTGTAATTGGTTTCACACGCTTCACCCCTCTCAAATCGGATCAGGGCGGGCTGATAAACAACCCGCTAGTTTATTTCTCCAGAGTGGGAAGAATGAACTCCACTTCCTCGTGGGGACGAGGAATCACATGGACGGAAACCATCTCGCCCACGCGCTCGGCGGCAGCCGCGCCGGCATCGGTAGCTGCCTTCACGGCGCCAACGTCGCCGCGGACCATCACGGTCACCAGGCCGCCGCCAACATGGACCTTGCCGATCAGAGTCACGTTTGCCGCCTTCACCATTGCATCGGCGGCTTCGATAGAGGCAACGAGACC
>CAMBAJ010000007.1 GCA_945864305.1 uncultured Clostridia bacterium
TGCCCTTCTCTTTCCGCGCTCCCCGCTTCGCTTAGCGCTGCCGGGGTAGAAAATTGAGACAAGCCTCTGCGAGATTGGCAGAGCGGCAGCGGCGGGAAGAAGCAGGTCAAATCGGTCTTGCAACCCCGACGCACGGGAGCACTTCGTCGCGGGCGCATGACTGAAAAATTCAGCAAGACCGGGCCCGCGCCCAACGCTGACGCCGATTCAACCGCCGCAGTCTCTTGCTGGGACCCCCGTATCATAAGCAAATAAGGCACACCGTGCCGTTTTGCGCCAAAGCGCTTTTCTCTTCCACCGTGCACGGCGCATTCTCTTTTCCCGCCGGAAAAGAGAAAGGGGGTGCATCCCCCGCGACTGTCAGCCGCGTTGCTCGCTCCGTCCCAACAGATACTCGGTTGTCACTCCAAAATAATCCGCCAGAGTGCATAATGTCAAGGCCGGAACGTTTATTTCGCCATGCTCCATACGCTGATAATTCCGAAGCGTCATCTCCAGAAAATCCGCCATTTCCCGTTGCTTTAGCTTACGCTCCTGACGCAGTTTTCGCAAGCGTTGCCCGAATTCCTTCAAAATATCCATAAAAGCTCCTTGGCTTACGTAATATAATGTCGTATAATCAAATTGCGACAAATAAAGACGTAATTCGGGGTGTAACTGATGAATCCAATCTATGAAAAACTCTTTGCCACCTACGGCTGGTCCGTGGACGCCTTCACGCTGGGCCGCCACCTGGGCCTGTCCCTACTCCACGATGATGTCCGCCGTCCCCGCCCGCAGCAGGTCCAGTAGCGCCCGGGGCGCCAGCTCCACCTGGGCGCCGATCTTCCCGGCGGAGATGTAAATGCTCTCATAGTCCAGCGCCGTCTCATGGAACACCGTGGGGTACTGCTTCTTCATGCCCACGGGACTGCACCCGCCCCGGATATACCCGGTGACGGCGTTGATCTCCGCAACGTGAAGCAGCTCGATGGACTTCTCCCCCACCGCTTTGGCGGCCTTCTTCAAATCCAGATTTTCCGCCACCGGCACTTCAAATACATAGATGCCCTTGGAGGCTCCCCGGGCCACCAGCGTCTTGAACCCCCGGGCCGGGTCCTGTCCCAGCGCCTGGGCCACATGGACGCCATACTCCCGGGTGCCCTCCGGGCCCTCGCTCTCCTCGTAAAAATGGGCGGTGTACGGGATCTTTTTCTGGTCCAGAATCCGCATCACATTCGTCTTCTCTTCCTTGTGCTTTGCCATAAACTCACCTCAAAATATACACGCCCGCCAGGACACACAGGATGCCCAGGAGGGTCAGCAGTCCCATGGGTTCTCCGAAGATCAGCACACCCGCCAGAGCGGCCACCACCGGCTCCAGACTGGCCATGATGGACGCCTTGCCGGACTCCACCCGGGCAAGTCCCCGGGTATACAGGATGTAGGGCGCCACGGTGGAAAACACCACCAGTCCCGCCGCCAGAAGCCAGGCGGAGGGCGCCGTGAACACCGCCCGCATCTCCGCCGGCCGGAGCATCACCAGAGACGCCGGACCGGCGAAGATGAAGGTCCACACCGTCACGGTCATGGAGCTGTAATGGGCCAGGGCGTAGCGGCCGAAGATGCTGTACAGTGCGTAGAAGAACCCGGCCCCCAGGCCCAGCAGGATGCCGGTGAATGTCACGGTCAGACCGCCGTCGAACACGCCGCAGACACAGGCGCAGCCCACCAGCGTCAGCGCCAGGGCCAGCAGCTTTTTCTTTGTCACCGGCTCCTTCCACAACATGGCGGACAGGATCACCACAAAGGACGGCGCCGTGTACAGCAGGATGGACGCCACAGCCAGAGAGCAGATCTTCTGGCAGGAGAAGTAGCAGCTGGTGAACAGCACCACGCTGATGATGCCGGTGCCGAAGAAGTATTTCACGTGCTCCCTCCGCATGCGGAACACGCTACGGTCCTTCACCGCGAACACCGCCAGAAGCAGCAGCATGCCGCCGAAGTTCCGCACCACCACGATACCGGTGGGCGAGAGACCCGCCGCCATCAGGTTCCGGTTCCACACTCCGATGATGCCCCACAGGGCGGCCGCCGCCAGAATACTGGCGTAGGCCCCCCGGGGGCTTTTTTTCATTTCCGTGGTCTCCTCCATGGGTCAGTCCTCCCAAACCGCGCTGTTGCCGGTGGCGGTGTAATAGAACGTGTCGTTCTGAATGCACAGCACGATGTCCGGCCGGTACTCCGAGATATAGTCCTTCAGGCTCTTTTCCGTATAGTGCCGCAGGTCCAGAATATGGGTCTCGTCAAAGGAGGCGTAGAGCAGCGTCTCCAGGGCGTTGGTGAAGGAGTCCCCGAAGATCAGCGCGTCCGGCAGTTCCGGACGGTTTGTCTCCAGCACCGTCTCGGCGAAGTCGCCGCCCATGTACAGGCTGTACGTGGTGGGCATATAGGCCTCCTGGGGGTAGACGAACAGGGCCCGGCTGCTGGGCTGGCCGTTGTCGGTACGGGTGAAGGTCACCGGCTCCCGCTGGACGCCGATGACGGCCTTTTCGTCATTGGGCCAGAGGTTGTACAGCTTCCGGTTCCGGGTGCCGATATAGGGATTGGGCAGCTCCACGAAATCGATGTCCGCCTCCGTCAGCACCGGCAGGTCGAAGCCAGCGGCGTTCAGGTCGTCCAGAATGGCCCGGTAGGCGGCGTAGGCGCCGTAGTAGTTGTAGTGGTGGTCCACGGTGGAGTAGTACTCCGCTGGGTTCCCCTGGGCCTCGTACACGGCCCCCATGTCCAGAAAGGACACGCCCCGGTCCGCCAGGGCCTGGGCGAAAATCGCATCCGCCGCCGCGCTCTCGGTCTCATGGCTGTCCAGATAGTCCGGATACCGGTCTGCGAAGTAGAACCGCTGCTCCGGGAAGCCCACGTAGCGGAACACGCCGCCGTTGGCCCCGATGTGGGCGTTCAGCTGGCCGAAGCCGTCCGCGATGGGGACTGCCGCCTCGGCATACTCCGCGTCGGTCTGCTCCGCGTATTCCTGGAAGGGCACCAGCACATCTCCCGCCTCCATCACCACGTCGTTGACCACCGGACGGTCCAGAATGTCCATCTGGACCCTGGTGTCGGCCTTCAGCAGCGCGGTGCGGCCGGGGATGTGGTCGGAGTACCAGCTCTCAAAGGCGATGCCGAAACTGCCGTCCCACAGGCTGGACAGGGTCAGGGCGGGCCGCTCTGCCAGGGTGCGGTTTTCGTAGTAGGCGGTGGTCTCCTTGTGGGACCACCGGGCCACGCCGGCGGGTATCGCCAGCAGCGCGGCCAGCAGAAGCGCCAGAAAGGCCCGGTTCGTGAATTTTTGCATAGATGGGGCCTCCCCTCAGAACTGAAAATACAAAAAGGAACGGAAGGTGGAGCTCAGCAGCCGCACACAGGACCAGCCCAGCAGGCCGCAGGCCAGGACCTTGGGTCCCAGCGCCAGCGCCGCGGCAGCGGTATGGCTCCCCTGTTCCCGGCGGGCGGCCAGTCTGTCCCGCAGCCAGTTCTTCACCGGCAGGGCGGCGGGAATGGCGATCAGCAGCTCCCAGCGGAACTGCTTGAGGTAGTAAACCGCCTCTCCGCTCCAGACGCCGCCGGGGGCGAAGCCAAACATGGCGGAGACCATCTCCCCCACCTGGCTCAGGCTGGCGGAGCGGAACAGCACCCAGCCCACGGTGATGAGCACCAGGGCGTAGACATGCCGGAGGGCAACGGGCAACCGCTCCAGCGCCCTGCCCCAGAGGAATTTTTCGCCCATCAGCAAGAGGGCGTAATACAGGCCCCACAGCACGAAGTTCCAGGCGGAGCCGTGCCACAGGCCCGTCAGCATCCAGACCACCAGCAGGTTGAAAACCTGCCGCCCCCGGGAGCAGCGGTTGCCGCCCAGAGGGATATACACATAGTCCCGGAACCAGAAGGACAGCGTCCTGTGCCACCGCCGCCAGAACTCGGAGGCGGATTTGGCGATATAGGGATAGTCGAAGTTCTCCGGCAGGCGGAAGCCGAACACCCGGCCCAGGCCGATGGCCATGTCCGTGTAGCCGGAGAAGTCAAAATACAGCTGGAGTGTGTAGGCGATGGCGCCCAGCCAGGCCAGGCCCACCGTCAGCCGGTCCCCGGCGGCAAAGGCGCCATCGGCGATCTGCCCAAGGGCGTCCGCCAGCAGGACCTTTTTCGCCAGGCCGAAACAGAAGCGGGTGGCGCCCTCGGCCGCACCGGCGGAGGTCTCCCGCCGGTCCGTCAGGGCCGGGCCGAAGTCGTCCCAGCGCAGGATGGGACCCTGCAAAAGCTGGGGGAAGAAGGCCATGAACAGCACCACCCGGCCAGGGCGCCTCTCCGGCGGAACGGTGCCCCGGTACACGTCGGTCAGGTAGGCGACGGCCTGGAAGGTGAAGAAGGAGATGCCGGCGGGCAGGGCGATGGAGGGAACGGTCACATCCACTCCCAGAGCCTGCAGGTTGTTCAGCAGGAAGCCGGTGTACTTGAAGTAGCCCAGCATCCCGATATCCAGGATCAGCGCCGCCGGGAAAATGATTTTCCGGTGCTTTCGCCCCGGGGCCGCCAGCAGGGCGGCGCCCCAGTTCAGCACGCAGGAGGCCAGCAGCACCGGCAGCAGCCGGAGGCCGCCCCAGGCGTAAAACACCAGACTGAACACCAACAGGACGAAATTCCGTCCGCCCCGGAACCGGGTGGGTATCAAAAAATAGCAGAGCAGGCAGAGCGGCAGAAAGGCGAACAGAAACGCCATGCTGCTGAAGGCCATGGGATCACATCACTTTCCTAGAGGTTACGGGAATTGGCGCAGGGCCCAAATGTACCCCAGCAGAAGCAGGAAGGGGTAGACCGCCCAGCTGACCTTCTGCATCGCCAGGTAGAAGTCGGACGGCTCCGGGTCCCGGACGTCGCAGCAGTGCTGTAAATAGAACAGAGCCGTGGGAAAGGCCACGTCCAGCATCACCAGCAGGGTGAACAGCACCATGATAAAGTACAGCCCCCAGCTGCCCCGGGCGGTCAGTCCCGGGCCATCCGCAAAGTACGCCACATCGTACTGGTCCAGCCCGGCCGGGGCGCCCGCCGCCGTTCCGGTGCTGACGGTGATCGTGATGCCCGGGTCCCACTGGCCGTCCCGGTCGTACCAGCCGTAGGAGGCATCCCGGTCATAGGCGCCCTCAAACAGCACGGAACCGTTTTTCAGGATACGGATACCGTCCACCATGCCGCGCTCCGTCGGAATGGGCGCCAGGGGATACTCCATCTGATAGATGTCATGGACCGTATCGCTGGTGTATTCCACTGTGGTGGTGGCGTCCTCCTCCGGCCTCACGGCGATGGTGACGCGCTCTCCGTTCAGCTTTCCGGCGTAGGTGGTCTGCCCGCCGGATTCGGACTTCTGCAAAAGGCTCTCCTGGAACAGGACCCCCTTGTGGGCCCGGGAGACGCCGGTCAGGACGGCGAACAGCACGATTATGGCCGCCAGCAGAACCAGCAGGATTTTTTGAAGCCGGGTGCGTTTCTCGTCCATAGTCTCTCCTTTTCAGGTTCCCAGAAGTTCTCTCTGTACGTATTTCGGCAGCTTCTCCAGGATCAGCCGGTGGGAGCCCGAGCACAGGTCCCGCAGGACCTCGTCCGGCAGGCCGCCGTCCAGAAAGCAGGCGATCCAGTTCCGCTTGTCGGTGTAAAAGCCCGGCAGGATATCCGGATACCGGGCCCGGAGCAGCTCGGCCTCCGCCAGGTCACATTTCAGATTCACCAGGTCATGGCCGCCATAGGTCCTGTGCTCCGGGCCGGGAGAGCAGACGGCGGCAAACAGCTTGCCCCGGGCCATATAGCGGAACCAGCTCCACTCGGGCTTGTAGTCCTTCTCCGCTCCGGGAAGGGACAGAAGGTATTCATCCAGCCACTCGTAACGCATTACTTTTCCCCTCTCAGCTCAATAATGCGGTCACGCAGCACCGCCGCATACTCGAACTCCAGCATCGCGTCGCGGCATGCTCCATATCCCTCGCTTCCGCTCCTTTTCCCACGCGACCCACTTCGTTGGGCTCGCGCGGGAGCCCTGTTCGATTTGATTTTTGGAAATGAAAGAGGCTACTTCTCCCCTCTCAGCTCAATGATCCGGTCACGCAGCACCGCCGCATACTCGAACTCCAGCATCTTGGACGCCTCTTTCATTTCCTTTTCCAGCTTGGCGATCTCGGCGTCCCGTTCCTGCTGGCTGAGTTTGCGCTTCTTCCGGCCCCGGATGGTGTCCTCCTCCGCCGTCTTGGAAATCTCCAGAACCTCCCGGACACCCTTGATGATGGTCTTGGGCACGATGCCGTGCTCCTTGTTAAAGTTGTCCTGAATCGTACGGCGGCGCTCCGTCTCGTCGATGGCCGCCCGCATGGAGGGCGTGATCTCGTCGGCGTACATGATCACCAGGCCCTCCGCATTTCGGGCGGCGCGGCCGATGGTCTGGATCAGAGACGTCTCGCTGCGGAGGAAGCCCTCCTTATCTGCGTCCAGGATGGCCACCAGCGACACCTCCGGCAAGTCCAGACCCTCCCGCAGGAGGTTGATGCCCACCAGCACGTCGAACTCACCCAGCCGCAGGTCCCGGATGATCTCCATCCGCTCGATGGTCTGGACGTCGGAGTGCATATACCGCACCCGAATGCCCGCGTTTTTGAAGAACTCCGTCAGGTCCTCCGCCATCTTCTTGGTCAGGGTCGTCACCAGCACCCGCTCGTTTTTCGCGGCGCGGGTCCTGATCTCGTCCATCAGGTCATCGATCTGGCCGGCGACGGGCCGGACCTCCACTCTCGGGTCCAGCAGGCCCGTGGGGCGGATGACCTGCTCCACCACCTGGTCCGCCCGCTCCCGCTCGTAGGGGCCGGGGGTGGCGGAGACGAAGATGGCCTGGCCGATGCGCTCCTCAAACTCCTCGAATTTCAATGGACGGTTATCATAGGCGCAGGGCAGGCGGAAGCCGTATTTCACCAGGCTGTCCTTCCGGGCGTGGTCACCGTTGTACATGGCCCGGACCTGGGGCAGCGTCACGTGGCTCTCGTCCACAAACAGCACGAAATCGTCGGGGAAGAAGTCCAGCAGGGTCATGGGGGCGGACCCGGCGGGGCGGTCGGAGATGATGCGGGAGTAGTTCTCGATGCCGGAGCAGTAGCCCAGCTCCGCCATCATCTCCATATCGTACTCCGTCCGCTGGCGGATGCGCTGGGCCTCCACCAGCTGGTCGTTGTCGGTAAAGACCTTGACCTGCTCCTCCATCTCCTTCCGAATTTCGGAGATGGCCTTGTCCATCTTGTCCTTGGTGGTGACGTAGTGGCTGGCGGGATAGATGGCGATGTGGTTCAGCACCCGGTTCACCGTGCCGGTCAGGGGGTGGAATTCGGAGATGCGGTCGATTTCGTCCCCGAAGAACTCCACCCGGATGGCCTTGTCCTTATAGTAGGCGGGGTATATCTCCACGGTATCGCCCCGGACCCGGAACATGTTCCGTTCGAAGGCGATATCGTTGCGCTCGTAGCGGTTTTCCACCAGGCGGCGCAGCAGCTCGTCCCGGTCCCACTCCGCCCCCACCCGAAGGGAGATCACCATTCTGGCGAAGTCATCCGGCTCGCCCAGGCCGTAGATGCAGGAGACAGAGGACACCACGATGACGTCCCGCCTCTCCAGCAAGGCGCAGGTGGCGGACAGCCGCAGGCGGTCGATCTCGTCGTTGGTGGAGGCGTCCTTGGCGATGTAGGTGTCGGTATGGGGGATATAGGCCTCCGGCTGGTAGTAGTCGTAGTAGGAGACGAAGTACTCCACCGCGTTGTTGGGGAAGAACTCCTTGAACTCGGCGCACAGCTGGGCCGCCAGAGTCTTGTTGTGGGCCAGCACCAGGGTGGGGCGCTGGACCTTCTCGATGACCTTGGCCATGGTAAAGGTCTTGCCGGAGCCGGTGACGCCCAGCAGCACCTGCTCCTTCAGTCCGTTCTCGATGCCCTCCGCCAGAGCTGCAATGGCCTCCGGCTGGTCGCCGGAGGGCTGGTATTCGGATACGACTTCAAATTTCGGCATATCGATTCTCCATCAGACAGTTTCCAATATTTTGAAAAGCACTCCGGTCCAACTTCTCTTTCTGCTCATTCTATCACAGCGGTCAATAAATAGCAAACATTTGTTCCATTTTCGTACTGTCCGTCTCATTCCAGATATCCCGAATCCGCCATGGAAACAAAGTCCCCGTCAGCCACGATGATATGGTCCGCCAGCTTCACGTCAATGGTCTGCAGAGCGGCCTTCACCCGCTCCGTCGCGGCGTAGTCGTCCGTGGACGGCAGGGCGATCCCGCTGGGGTGGTTATGGGACAGGATGACCGCGCTGGCAGAGGTCAAAATGGCGTTTTCCACCACTTTCCGGACACTCAGCTCCGCGTTGGTGACGCCGCCCTCGCCCAGGCGCTTGCAGGCGATCAGCCTCCCCTTGCGGTCCAGGCACAGCAGGTAGATCACCTCGTTTTTCTCATCCGCGAAGCGCTCCAGCAGATAGGCGCCCGCCCTGTCCGCGGAGTTGAGGACGGTCTCCTGGGCCGCCTCTGCCAGGCGGGCCTTGCTATACAGCTGCGGCACCAGCTTCAGCAGGATTGCCGCGCTCTCCCCGATGCCCTCCACCTTTTGCAGGTCCTCCACCGGCGCGGACAGGACTGCCCGCAGCGACCCGTACCGCTCCATCAGCGCATGGGCGATGGGGTTCGTATCCCGCCTGGGGATGGCGTAATAGAGCAGCAGCTCCAGGGCCTCATGGTCCGCGAAGGGCTCCAGTCCGCCCTTCAAAAAACGCTGCCGCATCTTCTCCCGATGTCCGTCATGGATTCCCATCCGGCTCCCTCCCCGTGGCTGAACGTTCCCAAATGCTCATTCTTTCCAGAATATTATATTATACCATGATACAATGGTATCCACAAGCTATTTTGCCCTTGTTCCCTTTTACCTTTTGTGTTGATGGCTGAAACTCCGGCATTTTTAACAAGCAGCTTGTTTTTGGACATTGAAAGAAGCACAAAAATATTGTATGATATAAAAAAGTTGGAACTTTCTGCTGTCCTTTTCGTCTATATAGACAAGGAACAGCTATACAAACTTGAATTTTTAGGTGTAAGGAGCCAAGGATGAAAAAGAATATGGCTATTACGATGGTTAAGGATGTTTTTAAAGAGCCGCATTTTCAAATAAAACCTACCCACATTATTTTCCGTTTTCTTGTCCCTTTTCTTCTGATTGGAATCGGTATTCTATTTTACTCTAGTATGCAGAAAGGAACCCCTTATGAATTTCCTTTTTCAAAAGAAGAAATAAAAGAGGTGAATTTTTTTAATATCCTGGAGAATGATTCGGTTTTGGTTGATGATGAAGCAGAAATAGAAGCGCTGTTCGATTCGTTCAGAAAAATGTGCATTGATGAACAACTATCGGATGACAATAAGACGGAGGCTAAGGAGATTACTCTTGGCAGCCAAGGCTTTATCATGACCGTATTTACCAAATCAGGCGATGCAATGGTCTATCAATATGACCAACTAGGACGAAATGCAAATAGTGGGTATGGTTTTTTTTCAGACAACAGTAACAAATATTCCGTGCATAATCTTGACTTAACGCGAATCTGGCTAAGACTCTTTGAGGGAAGCTAATGTAACATCCTTAAATGAAAGGTTAGAATCACGGTGCCATACGATATACTGGAACCATGTAAAAAAGATGGATGGCAGCATTGCCATCCATCTTTTTTGCTGTATCATCTGAGTTTTGCAATTTTTTATACTAAGAATCTTTGACGACCAGTCTGTTCTTACGCGGGCGCCCTGGCTTCCCTTTATTTGTCCTGCGGACTGCATATTCGGGGGAGCAACCATCAGGAATATCGAAGCCAAATGCATCACAGATTTCAATTTGCCGAACTGAATAGCACATACTGACCGATAGGAGCAAGGTTGAAATCCACCTTGCTCCTTTTCTTATGCTTAGAGTTCCGTCAAATCGACGAGAGGTTTGGCGAATAGGCTTATATCAACACAAAAGGTAAAAGGGAGTGCCCTTGTAAAAATCTCATGAGGTTTCCATGTCCCCGGGTTGACAGCACTGTATTTTTGACATAATATAAACATGAATTTAAAATTTAGACATGGTCCGGTAGGTAAGGCTACCACAGGGATATGGATCGCTGCCGCGGAGTGATGGAGACATCATGAGAGGGTTTGAACAGGCGATATCGAACACGAAGGTATCATCTAATGCGATTTCACCGCCTTGTGAGGCTAAAGCTTGAACGGTTGCGGGAAACTGTCTCCCAAAGGTGGTTTTCCGGGGCATAGGATTCTCCAGTCGTACCGGATGGAACGACTGGGGTCTTTTTATTTTTTGATTTTTCAGGTTTTAATTTGCAGGAAGGAGGTCACACGTCGTGTTTGATTTGGAAAACGACCATGCGGAACTGTTGGAGAAGATAGAGGATCTGATCTCCCGAAAACAATACGCGGAGCTGCGTGACCTCCTGCTCCCCATGGAGGCGGCGGATATCGCCGTCTTGTGCGGTGAGCTGGACGAGCGGGTGCCTCTGGTGTTCCGCCTGCTGCCCAAGGAGCTGGCGGCGGAGGTATTCGTGGAGCTGGACTCCGATGAACAGGAGCTTCTGATCCAGAGCTTCTCCAACACCGAGCTGAAGGAAGTGCTGGACGAGTTGTATCTGGACGATACCGTAGACATCGTGGAGGAAATGCCTGCCAACGTGGTCAAGCGCATTTTGAAGCACTCGGACCCGGAGATGCGCAAGAGCATCAACGAGATTCTGAAATATCCCGACGACTCCACCGGCAGCGTCATGACCACCGAGTTTGTGGACCTGAAGGAGAACATGACGGTGGAGGACGCCTTCAAGCGCATCCGCCGCACCGGCCCCGACAAGGAGACCATCAACCTCTGCTATGTCATTGACGAGGGCCGCCACCTGATTGGCCTGCTGTCCATCCGGACGCTGCTGCTGTCGGACGAGGACGACATCATCGGCGACATCATGGAGCGGAACGTCATCTCCGTCCAGACCCTGGACGACCAGGAGACCACCGCCCGGGCCCTGAGCAAATACGACTTCCTGGCCCTTCCGGTGGTGGACACGGAGAACCGCCTGGTGGGCATCGTCACCGTCGACGACGCCATGGACGTTCTGCAGGAAGAGGTCACCGAGGACTTTGAAAAGATGGCCGCTATCCTGCCCTCGGACAAGCCCTATCTGAAAACCGGTGTGTTCGAGACCTGGAAGGCCCGCACCCCCTGGCTGATGGTGCTGATGCTGTCCGCCACCTTCACCGGCATCATTCTGACGCATTTCGAGGACGCCCTCATGTCCTGCGCCATTCTGACCTCCTTCGTGCCCATGCTCTCCGGCACCGGCGGCAACAGCGGTACCCAGGCGTCCACGGCCATCATCCGCGCCCTGTCCCTGGGTGAGGTCCGCTTCTCCGATCTGATTCGGGTCCTTTGGAAGGAGTTTCGGGTGTCCATCTGCTGCGGCATCTGTCTGGCAGCCGCCAACTTCGTGAAAATGATGCTGGTAGACCGCTGGCTGATGCACAACCCCACGGTGACGCCCATGGTGGCCCTGGTGGTGTGCTGCACGCTGGTGGGCACGGTGATGTGTGCCAAGCTGGTCGGCTGCGCCCTGCCCATCCTGGCGGAAAAGATCGGCTTCGACCCTGCGGTCATGGCCTCTCCCTTCATCTCCACCATCGTGGACTCTCTCTCCCTGCTGATCTACTTCCGGTTCGCCACCCTGCTGCTGGGTATCTGACCGGATGTTCCGCAAAATTGTTTTCCACCGCACCGGCCCGGAGCCCTCTCCGGCCGGCGCGGTTTTTTCGCCCTATCTGACCTTATAATTTTTTCACATATTGGCTCTTTTCACAAGGCCACAAACTGCTTACAATGGAAAAACCATGCAAAAAGTAGGTAAATACCACGTTAAGAAAGAAGGCCTTTTCCATGTCTACTACATCTTCCCTCCGCACGGTACGTCCCATCAAGTGGCTGACCGTCACCGCCATGCTGATGGCCCTGAACATCGCCATGAGCTCCTTCGGCATCCCCGTTCCCGGCGGCCACCTGTATCTGAACGACGCCATCATCTGCACCGCCGCCATCCTGCTGGACCCGCTGGGCGCTTTCGTGGTGGGCGGCGTCGGCGCCTTCCTGGGCGACTTTTTCTTCTATCCCGCTCCCATGTTTGTCTCCCTGGTGACCCACGGTCTCCAGGCGGTAGTCGTCTCCCTGTGCGCCCATAAGTTGATGAAGGACCACCGGGGCCGGGCCGCTCTGGTGGGCGTCATCCTGGGTGTTGTCATCAATGTGGTGGGCTACTCCATCGGCCGTGCCTTCGTCTACGCCACGCCCGAGGCCGCCATGCTGAAGTTCCCCTTCCAGGTGTTCCAGGCCACTTTCGGTGCGGTAGTGTCCATGCTGCTGTGCTTCAAGGCCGGTCTGCTGTCCTTCTGGGACAAGTTCTCCGCCCGTTGAGTGCTTCTCCGCCCAAAAAGCCCCGTCCGGGAAATCCCGGACGGGGCTTTTTACAGATTGGTATAAGCCGCGCGCGGCTGTCTCAAAGTCCCTGGATCAAAATGACCAGAATCAGGACGGGCAGCACGACGCAGAGGTAGAACTGCATCAGATACTTGGGAAGCCCCCGGCTGGGCAGCTTCAGTCCCCTGCCGGTATTGGCCTCCGCCAGATAGTTGTCGTATTTCCAGCCCCAGGGCGTGACGCAGAAGAGCAGGTAGATCAGAGAACCCAGCGGCAGCAGCAGATTGCTGACCAGGAAGTCCTCGATGTCCAGCACCTGGCCCACGGCGCCGTTGGGCAGCACCGCCTCGAAGTACCAGAGGTTGTAGCCCAGCACGCAGGGCAGGCTGGCGATCAGGACGAAGGCGCAGTTGAGGAGCACCGCCTTTTTCCGGGACCAGCCGAAGTTGTCGATGCAGGAGGCCAGCAGGTTTTCAAACACGGCAATGACCGTGGAGAAGCTGGCAAAGGTCATGAACAGAAAGAACAGGGTGCCCCACAGCCGGCCGCCGGCCATGTTGACGAACACCTTGGGCAGGGTGATGAAGATCAGGGAGGGACCCGCGTCCGGCTCCACGCCGAAGGAGAAGCAGGCGGGGAAGATGATCAGGCCGGCCATCAGGGCCACGAAGGTGTCCAGGCAGCAGATGCGGACGGCCTCGCCGGGGAGGGTGTGATCCTTGGACATGTAGCTGCCGAAAATCTCCATGGCGGCAATGCCCAGGCTCAGCGTGAAGAAGGCCTGGTTCATGGCGGCGGTGACCACCTGGCCAAGGCCCGCCTCCCGGGCCCGCTGAAAGTCCGGCAGCAGATAGAATTTCGTTCCCTCCGCGGCCCCCGGCAGCAGCAGGCTGTGGACCGCCAGAAGGACGATCAGCCCCAGCAGACCCAGCATCATGATCTTGGTGATGCGCTCCAGGCCCTTCTGCAGGCCGAAGCTGCACACCAGAAAGCCCGCCAGCACCGTGACCGCCATCCACAGCGCCATCTCTCCGGGACTGGCCAACATGGCGCCGAACACGCCGTCCACCGCCTCAGAGGCCATTCCGCTGAAGGTGCCGGAGGCGAACTTGAAGAAATAGCCCAGCATCCAGCCGGACACGGTGGTGTAGTACATCATCAGCAGGTAGCATCCCAGCAGGCAGAACCAGCCGTGGATGTGCCACTTGCTGCCGGGGCGCTCCAGGGCCTTGTAGCCCAGCACGGCGCTCTTTCCGCTGGCGCGGCCCACCGCCAGCTCCATGGTCAGGACCGGCGCGCCCATCAGAATGAGAAACAGCAGATAGAACAGGACGAACACACCGCCGCCGTTCTCCCCTGTGACATATGGAAATTTCCAGACATTCCCGATGCCGATGGCACACCCCGCGCTGACCAGTAAAAAGCCCAGGCGGGATTGGAAGTTCTCACGTTTCATCAAACAGTCTCCTTCATATTGCTCAGGGCCCAAAGGGCAAAAAATAGAACGGTTCAGCGCCGTTCCAGATTTCCGTCCTTGGGATAGCTCTATGGTATCGTACCGCCCTATGAAAGTCAACTGTTTTCATAAAAGTGGCAGGCACAGTGTTCCCAGAAAGTCATTACCGTACGTTTTTGGAGCCGCCAGTTATTAAAAAGAGGCCCATGCGGGCCTCTTTTTATCTGTTTTATTCGTCTTTTTCCGGCGCCTCTTCGGCGGAGTCCTCCACGCGGGCCTGCTTCAGGTAGTCCGTCTCCTCCGTCTTTTTGCTGGGTACAAAGCTCTGGGCTGGAGATTTCCTCGCTCCTTTGCTCTTGGCATAGAAAAAGCCGGTGACGGAGAACACCACCGCGCCGATGAAGTTCACGAACAGGTCCTTCATGGTGTCGATGAGGCCGATGTCCAGATAGCCCCCCAGGCCCAAGCTCTGGCCGTTGATGAGCACGTCCTGGATACCCTTGATGGCCACCACCTTGTTGGTGCGGGTGGGGTCCAGCTCCACGGTGTAGATGGCGTTGACGACGGTGTCCTTCTGCATGTCCGAGTGGAAGAACCAGTCCATGCCGAACTCGAAGAACTCCCACAGCACGCCGATGGTCATGGAGAAGCAGAAAGCCACGAGGGCCAGGAAAAAGGGTGACAGGTCGAAGGTCAGCCGGTCGTCATCGTTCAGCAGCAAGACCATGGAGAAGCCCACCGCTGCGGCCAGGAAGCCGTTCAGGGTATGGAGCATGGTGTCCCAGTTGGGGACGTTCACATAGAAGGCGTTGACCTCCCCCAGGATCTCCGCCGCGAAGATGAAGCACAAAATGGTGATCTCCAGCGGAGGCGGCAGCTCGATCCGCAGCTTCACCTGGAGCCAGCTGGGGACATACAGCAGCACGATGGTCAGAACACAAAAGAACGCGCCCTCGTAGTTGTGCAGGAACAACTGGCGGACCAGCACCACCAGCACCAGAACACGCAGTGTATAAAACACAATAAACGAGCTTCTGTGCTCCCGCAGCTCCCGGTCCATAGCCTGCCGGAAGTGCTTCTTCTCCCTCTGTTTTTTCAGTTTTTTCGCTTTTCGGTCCATTGCCATCAGAGCGCCTCCTCCAGTTTCGTGATCTCCCGCGCCGCCCGCAGGGCGGCCAGCAGCTCCGCCATGTCCCGGTAAATGGCCGTGGGCGGTGTGTCCGACTCCGCGGCGTCCTCCGCCGTGGCCTCGCCGGTGAGGACCAGGGCGGTGTCCGTCCCGGCGTTGACGCCGCAGGCGATGTCCGTGTACAGCCTGTCCCCCACCATCAGCGTCTCGGCGGGGCCGTATCCGGTCCGCTCCCAGGCCAGTCGGATCATAGTGGGGGCCGGCTTGCCGATGAACCGGGGCTCTCTGCCGCAGGCGTTGGTCAGCAGGCGGCAGATGGAACCGCAGTCCGGGATGAAGCCGAACAGCGTGGGGCACACCAGGTCCGGATTGGTGGCCAGAAAGTCCGCGCCCCGGGCCAGCAGACGGCAGGCATCCTCCACCTTCCGGTAGGTCAGCTCCGTGTCAAAGCCCGCCAGCACCGCCGTCACATCGTCAGCGGGCTCCTCCCGCAGGGCAAAGCCGGCCGCCGCCAGCTGGCGGCGGAAGGACTCCGTGCCGACGGCGTAATAAACATCGTCCGGGGAACGGGAGGTTTTCAGATAGTGGACCGTGGCCTCCACGGCGGTGAGGAAGTCCGACGGCTCCGCCGGGATGCCCAGGCGGTGCATCTTCTCCAGTCCCGCGTCCACGCCCCGGGAGGAGTTGTTGGTCAGAAAGCGGTATGTCCCGCCCGTCTCCCGGACGTAGGCCAGAAACTCCGCCGCGCCGGGCAGCAGGGATTCCTCCAGATAGATGGTGCCGTCCAGGTCCAGCAGGAACAGCTTTTTCTTTGACAGGTCCACGGTCTCACCTCGTTTCAGGTATTTTTCAGCTGTATTCAAGTAGAATATCACAAACCGCCCCCGCTGGCAAGCGGGAGCGGTTTTGTCCGGTGTCACGATCTCTGTGTCCGCCGGAAGCGCATCAGAGGAACCGGCGGACAGGGCGGTGTTCCCGCCGCTTCCCTCTCACTTCCGCTTCCCCAGCCGGATGCACTCCAGGCAGTAGGTCACGGTCAGCAGCAGCCACAGCAGGCACACCAGAAACGCCGGCAGCAGGATGCTGAGGTTGAAGGCGAAGCTCAGGAGGAGCAGGACCATCCAGGCAATGGGGCAGGCCGTATTCACCACGTTGAAGGCCTTGTAGGCCGCCTGGCCGATCTGTTTCTGTTCTGCCTCGTCACAGCTCTGGAACCACTTCTTTTTGAAATGAACATCGTACACGCTGCCCCGCTTCTCCGGGTTCATCTTCCGGGTCAGGTCCACGGCCTTCTGCTGGGCAAAGACCAGCAGGAACACGGACACCAGAAAAGTCAGGACGCTTACCAGGCCGCCGGCGGGACCGCTGTACGTTTCAGCCACGGCGAAGAAGAACATATCCAGGATCATCTGGGCCGTAGCCAGCAGCAGAGCCCAGTTCAGCTTTTCCTCCGCCCGGTCCATGACGGCGTCGTCCTCGCCGTCCCAGCCGGTAAACAGTCCCTTCGCGCCCCGGTACATCCACAGGATCACCGTCAGGGACACCGCGCTGGTGATGGGAATGGCCCAGGGGGCGGTCAGCGCCAGAAAACCGCTGACGGCAGCTGCCACCGCCTCCGAGAGGCTGTCATGGCCCATCCATCCGGCGGCAAAGCCCAGCACGCCGCCGAAGATCGCGGCCACGAACAAAATCAGCAGATACTTGGGCAGGGCCTTCCGGTTGTCTCTCTTCACATCGTTATTCTCCATCGTTCTCATCCTCCTGATACGTAAAAATATCTTCCACGGTCACATTGCAGATTTTTGCCAGCTTCAGCGCCAGCGACACCGACGGGGAGTAGTCCCCCCGCTCGATCTGGCTGATGGTCTGGCGGGACACGCCCGCCAGCCGTCCCATCTCCTGCTGGTTGACGCCCAGCCGGGCCCGGTACTCTTTCAAGCGATTGTACAACGGCATAGGCCGCGCTCCTTTCCTGACAACTTTTTAAGTCAAGTTGACAATTTTTCTTGTCATTTACAGGATAGCACTGACAAGTATTCTTGTCAATAGGGAGATGAAAAAAACCTCCGGAAAATTTTCCGGAGGTCTTTCGTTATCTCTGTTTTCCGGAGGGCGGGTCCCGCCACTTCCGGGCGGGCACCTTCTTCTCCGCCAGGCGTCCCTTCACAAAGTCCCGGAACAGGGCGTACAGCACGGAGCACAGGGGGATGAAGAAGAGCATGCCGCCCACGCCCATCAGCTTGCCGCCCAGGGTGACGGCCGCCAGCACCCAGATGGAGGGCAGGCCAACGGAGGAGCCCACCACATGGGGATAGATCAGATTGCCCTCGATCTGCTGGAGCACCAGGAAGAGGATGATGAACGCCAGCGCCTTCCAGGGGTCCGTGATGGCGATGAGCAGCGCGCCCACGGCGCAGCCGATGAAGGCGCCCACAATGGGGATCAGAGCCGTCAGGGCGATGAGGACGCCCACCAGCAGGGCATAGGGCATCCGGAAGATGGTCATGGCAATGACGAACAGGGTGCCCAGAATGCAGGCCTCCACGCACTGGCCGGAGAGGAAGTTGGAGAAGGTCCGCTCCGCCAGCCGCAGAACCTCCAGCGCCCGGTCCGCCCGTTTCAGGGGCAGCAGGCCGTAGAGCACCTGCCGGCCCTGGCGGGCCAGCTTCTCCTTTTGCAGCAGGATGTAGAAGGAGAAGATCAGGCCGATAACAAAGGTGCTGACGCCGCTGACCACGCCAACCATCAGTCCGCCGCCGGAGGAGATCAGGCTGCCGCCCCAGGACTGGGCCAGACTGAGGGCCTTCTGGGACAGGCTCTTCCAGTCGATGGCCAGGTCCCCCACCAGGTCCTTGATCTGGGGCAGGTACTGCTCCAGGCCGAGGAGCCGTTGGTACAGCCGGTCAAAGGCGTCGGGGACCTGGGCGGCAATGGACATCACGGCGTCCTTGATGCCGGGGCCGATGACGCAGAAGGCCAGCGTCAGCACGCCGGTCAGGGCCACCAGGGTCAGCACTAGCGCCAGCGGGCGGCGGAGTCTCGTCAGCCGCCGCCGGTTGGGAAACAGGTGCCGCTCAATGGCCCGCATGGGCACGTTCAGGACGAAGGCGATGGCCCCTCCCAGCACAAAGGGCGACAGAATGCCCAGCAGCCAGACCACCGCGCCGGCCACCACGCCCAGATGCTGGAGCCCGCAGTAAAAGGCCACACCGCCGCAGACCACCAGCAAAAGGCTCTTCACAGTTTGTCTGTTCCATTCCATATGATGACTCTCTTTCAACCACTATTCCACAAGTCGTTTTTCCCTCCACGTCCCCTTCCGAAAGCGCAGGAGGAACAGCAGGCCCCGCAGGCCCTCGTCGCAGGCCATGGCGGCCCAGATGCCCACCAGACCGCCGCCCAGCACATGGCCCAGCAGCCAACTGCCCAGCACCGCCACCAGCCACTGGCTGGAAATGCCCACAATCACGGGATACCACACGTCTCCCGCCGTGGTCAGGCACCGGGTCATGACGATGTTGACGGACCGCCCGATCTCCAGTGCGAATTCCACCAGAATGATCTGCCGTCCCAGGGCGTGGATGGCGGGGTCCGGTGTGAAGATGCTGTAAATCGGGTCGCTGAACAGGAAGATGCACAGCGTCAGAAGCTCCGAAATCACCAGTGCGATGCGGATGGTGGACCACACCCGGCGGGTGACCTCATCCAGTTTCCGGGCGCCCAGCATGTAGCCGATCAGAATCTGGGTGGCCTGGGCCACGGCGATGGAGTACACATAGGCCACGTTGGCCAGCATACTGGCGTAGACCTTGGTGGCAATGACGGTGGTCCCCATCAGATTAATAAAACGGAGAATAAAAATTTGGGATACGTTATAGGACAGCGCCTCCGCGCCGGAGGGCGTGGCGATGCCCAGCAGACGCTGGAAGGTCTCCATTGGAAAGGGGCGGAGATATTTCACGGAAAACCGGACGCCGCACTTTTGCCGCAGAGTCCAGATAACCAGCGTCAGTCCCACGGCCTTGCTGACGCAGGTGGAAATGGCGGCGCCCGTCACACCCAGCCGGGGCAGGCCCAGCCAGCCGTTGATGAGGACGGCGTTGCCCGCCACGTTCAGCAGGTTCATCACCACGGAGGCCGTCACCACTTCCTTCAAAAGGGTGTAGCTCCGCAGAACGGCGCACAGCTCGATGTACAGCCCCTGCACCAGCACCGTGCCGCCCACAATGCGGGTATACAGGCAGGCGCTGTCAAAGGCCTCGGCCGGCGTCCGCAGGATGGTGAACACCACATGGGGCACGCACAGCAGGAGCAGGCCCATCACCGCGCTGAACGCGGCGCTGACGGCCACGCCCACCGTGGCGATTTCGTCGCACGCCTCCCCCTGCCGGCCCGCGCCGATGTGCTGGGTCAGCAGAATGGTGGTGGCAGAGCTCATGGTCTCCAGCACGATGACGACCACGTTCATCACCTGGTTGCCGTTGCCCACGGCGGACACCGCGGCGGAACCGAAATGGGAGAGCATGAACTGGTCCACATTGCCCACCAGCAGCTGCAGCAGCAGCTCCGCGAAGATGGGCAGGGACAGGTGAAAGACCCGGCGGGTCTGAGGGGAAAATCGCAGTTTCATGGAAAAAGGGCTCCTTTGGGTCACAGAAAATCGTTTTCGTTTCTTTGGAAGCCCAGTATAACCGCGCCGTTTCCCGCATTCAAGTGAAAAAAACGCCGAAAGCGCTCCCATTCCGCAAAGCATCTTTCGGCGGTTTGTTCATCAGCCCTTCCGGTACTGCTCCGCCGCGTGGAGATAGCCCCGGGCGGACCGGCGGTTGCCCTCGATCTCCGCCTCGGTCAGGGGGCGGACCACCTTGGCGGGGCTGCCCAGGATCATGGAGCCCGCCGGGGCGTCCATCTTGCCGGTGACCAGAGCGCCGGCGCCCACGATGCAGTTGTCGCCGATCCTGGCGCCGTTCAGCACCACCGCGCCCATGCCGATGAGGACGTTGTCTCCCACGGTGCAGCCGTGGACGATGGCGTTGTGGCCGATGGTGCAGCCGCTGCCCACCACCGTCTCCTCGTGCATGACGGCGCCGTCCTGGATGTTGGTGTTCTCGCCCACGGTGATGGCGCCCTCGTCGCCCCGGAGAACGGCGTTGTACCACACGCTGACGCCCTTGCCCAGGGTCACATCGCCCGCCACCCGGGCGCCGTCGCAGATCAGGACATTTTCATCGGTCTCTCTCAGTTTGTAAGCCATATTGATCTACCTCTTTCTCTATTTTGCACGCCGGATATCAGATTTCCGGTGCAAAGTTACCGTTCACAAACACGGGGACTTCCCTGCCGTCGTGGGTGGTGCCCACGATGGAGAGGTCCGGTGTGCCCACCATAAAGTCCACGTGGGTGATGGAGTCGTTGAGGCCCCGGGCCTTCAGCTCGTCCTTGCTCATCTGCTGGCCGCCCTTCAGGCAGGGGTACGCCTCGCCGAAGGCGATATGGCAGGCGGCGTTCTCGTCGAACAGGGTGTTGTAGAACAGAATCTTCTGGTTGGAGATAGGACTGTCGTAGGGGACCAGAGCCACCTCGCCGAAGTAGCTGGCGCCCTCGTCCACGGAGATGGCGGCCTTCAAGGCCTCCTCGCCCTTCTCGGCGTGAGCCTCCACGATCTTGCCGTCCTTCACCACAAAGTGGAATTTGTCGATGATGTTGCCGTCGTTCACCAGGGGCACGGCGGAGTACACCACGCCGTTGACGCCGGTGCGCAGGGGCGAGGTGAACAGCTCCTCTGTGGGGATATTGGCGATATACTCCTGGCCGGACAGGGTGACGTCGTTTCCAGCCTCCCAGATGTGGCCCTCCGGCAGCTCCACCGTCAGGTCGGTGCCCAGGGAGTTGGTGTAGTGCAGCGACTTGAAGTTCAGGGCGTTCATCTTCTCCATCCGCTCATGGAGGGTGGACAGGTGGTCGTGCCACTTCTCCACCGCCCTGCCATCGCCGCTGATGCGGACGGCCTTGAAAATGGCGTCCCACAGCTTCTCCATGGCCTCGTCCTCACTGACGCCCGGGAACACGGTCCTGGCCCAGCTGGGGATGGGGATGGAGGCGATGCACCAGGGAAAGCCGCTGCACATCTGCAGGCGGTCGAAGTCCTTCAGTGCCTTGCCGCTGGCCTGCTGGGCCCGCACCAGGCGTCTGGGGTCCACGCCCTTGAAATTCTCCGGGTCGGAGGCGGAGATGGCCAGGTAGGCCGCACCCTCCAGGGCGTAGTCGTTGAAGAAGTGGCGGCGCCACAGGGCCACCTCGTCAAAGATCTCGTCATCGGCCTGGAGGTACTTCATCCGGGCCATGGCGTCGTCGTGCCAGTTCATGACCACTTCCTTGCAGCCGGTGTCGTAGGCCTCCTGGGCGCACATCCGGGCGAAATAGGCGCACTCCACCGGGGAGGAGATCACCAGCCGTTGGCCCTTCTGGACATTCAGGCCCACCCGCACCAGCAGACTGGCGTATTCCCGCAGTTTTTCTTCCATCAAAATCGATTCATCCTTTCCGATCAGGTCTGTTTTTATAATATGTGCTATTTTAGAACATTTTACCGGCAAAGTAAAGAAAAGGAAGCAAGGGTTCAAAAAACGTTTACGATTGACATGCCAAAGGCCGGGAGTTTTCCCGGCCTTTCACGCGCTGTATTCGTCTTTCCGGAGGCTCATCAGCGTCCCGTTCAGCTCCGCGCCCATGATGAGAATCGCGGCGCTCATATACAGCCAGATCAGCAGCACGATGACCGTTCCGATGGAGCCGTACAGCATGGAGTAGTTGGCGATATTGTCCACATAGAAGGAGTACAGCCAGGAAAGGCCCACCCAAGCCGCCAGAGCTCCCACCGTCCCCGGCCAGATGTTCCGCCAGGGCTGCCGGCCGTCCTGGGACAGGGCGTACAGGAAGTAGAGGGCAAAGAAGCCCACCACCGCCACCGCGGGGAACCGCAGCTTCGTCCACAGCTCCGCCGCGAACACCGGCAAGTGAAAATGCCGGACCGCGTACGCCAGGACCCGGTCGCCGATGGTCATCAGGGTCACTGATACCGCGATGGTAACGATCAGCATGACCGTGTACAGCAGGGTTTTCAGCCGGTGCAGGATCGCCCCCTTCGGCGGCCCCAGATGGTACGCCGTCCGCACGGAGCGCATCAGGGAATTGGTGGCCCGCATGGGGAAGTAGATGGAGAACACCAGGCCGAACACCAGCAGCTTGGGGCTGGGGGCCCCGCTGACATAGGTCAGGTACATCTCCACAAATTCGATGATCTCCTTGGGCAGGAAATCCCCCAGCGCCTGAAGGATGGCCGCCACGTTCAGGTCCAGCAGGCCCAGCAGGGCGCTGATGAAGATCAGGAAGGGGAAGATCATAAACAGCAGGTAAAACGCCAGGGCCGCGCTCTGGATGCCCACGTTATGGCGCAGATACCGCTGGATCATCAGATAGATGCCCCGCAGGAACCGATTCCGGGGCACAGACAACTTTCTCACGGGAGTTCCTCCCTCCTTTCTTTGGCACAGTATGCGCGAAACCCGCCAAAACCGGAATAACTCTCCAGGTGAGTGCTTTTACTCCCACTTGGCCCACACGTCCGGACAGTAGCCCACCGTCGCCTCCTTGCCGTTGCGCACGATGGGCGTCTGGAACAGCTCCGGGTGTGCCAGCAGCTTTTCCTCCCGGGCGTCCGGGGTGATATAGGCCATGAAGAGGTCCTCGTAGGCCCGGCACTTGGTGTTCACCAGCGCCTCAAAGCCAACTTTCTGCTTGACGGACTGGTATTCCCGGGGGGATAATCCCTTTGAGAGGACGTCGATATACTGGTACTTGATGCGGCGCTCCTTGAACCACCGCTCGGCCTTCTTGGTGTCAAAGGACTTGGAGGAGCCGAAGATCTGAATGTTCATGAGGATTCTCCTTATGTGAAAATGGAGGGATTGACGTGAAAGACACTGTTAAAAAGCTGAAAGAACTGGTGGACGGTTCCGATAACATCGTATTCTTCGGAGGAGCCGGTGTGTCCACGGAGTCCGGCATCCCGGATTTCCGCAGCACGGACGGCCTGTACCACCAGCAGTGGAGCTATCCGCCTGAGACGATTTTAAGCCATACGTTCTACGAAAGCAACCCCGAAGAATTTTTCCGTTTCTACCGGGCCAAGCTGCTGATCCCCGGTGCCAAGCCTAATGCCGCCCACAAAAAGCTGGCGGAGTGGGAGGCCCAGGGCAAGCTCCGCGCCATCGTCACCCAGAACATCGACGGGCTCCATCAGGCCGCCGGCAGCAAGCGGGTGCTGGAGCTCCACGGCAGCGTCCACCGGAACTATTGTGAGCGCTGCGGGAAATTCTATGACTTCGACTTCATGCTCCACAGCGAGGGCGTGCCCCGCTGCGAGTGCGGCGGCACCATCAAACCCGACGTGGTCCTGTACGAAGAGGGGCTGAACCAGAAGCTTTTGAACGACTCCGTCCGGGCCATCGCCGAGGCGGACATGCTCATCATCGGCGGCACCTCCCTGAACGTCTACCCCGCCGCCGGGCTCATCAACTACTACCGGGGCCACAAGCTGGTGCTCATCAACAAGTCCGCCGTGGCGAGAGACCTGGCCGCCGACCTGGTCCTCACCGATCCCATCGGAGAAGTCCTGTCTCAGCTGTGATCGGCAGGCCGCTATCCGCTGCGCTTCCCCGTATGCAAGGTCCTGTCTTTGTGTAAAACGACAAATGTCCTTCTGAAAACGACGCCATCCCTTGGGGGGATGGCGTCATTTTTACCAAAGGCGGATTTTAGAAATGCAAGTTCATATTTTTATTCATGCAAAAATTGCAAAATATTTTTTCGTTTTTAGCTATTTTACTGTTGAAAATGAAAGTCCAACGTGTTAATATTGCGTCACAACCACTGGCGCAGGCCACCGCTGAAAGGAGTTCCCGCTATGATTTGGAAAGAGAACCGGGAGAATGCCTACTGTGAGATCACCCCTGCCATTTTAGCGCTGAAGGAGCAGTGGGAGAAGAAGAACTACATCGATCCCCGGCTTTACAAGGAATACAACGTGAAGCGCGGTCTCCGCGATGAGGACGGCCGGGGCGTTCTGACCGGTCTGACCCGCGTGGCCGAGATCCAGTCCTACAACGTCACCGCCGACGGCACCGACAGTGAGAAGATCACCCCCGCCGACGGCGTTCTGTACTACCGCGGCATCGACTGCCGGGAGCTGGTCACCGGCTCCGCCGAGCGCGGCCGGTTCGCCTTTGAGGAGGCCGCCTACCTGCTGCTCTTCGGCGAGCTTCCCACAGCGGAACAGCTCCAGGATTTCTGCGTGCAGCTGGCCTCTTACCGCACCCTGCCCACCAACTTCTTCCGGGACGTCATTATGAAGGCGCCCCCAAAGGACCTGATGAACACCATGCAGCGGGGTATCCTGACCCTGTTCTGCTACGACGACAAGCCCAACGACATCGGTCTGGAGAATGTGCTGCGTCAGTGCCTGCAGCTGATGAGCAACATGCCCGTGCTGGCCATCTACGCCTATCAGGCCTGGCGGTACAGCCAGGGCGAGAGCCTGTTCATCCACGTGCCCAAGCCGGAGCTGTCCACCGCCGAGAACTTCCTGCGGATGCTCCGGGAGGACCGCAGCTATACCGAGCTGGAGGCCCGGACTCTGGACGTGGCGCTGGTGCTCCACGCGGACAACGGCGGCGGCAACAACTCCACCTTCACCAACCACGTGGTCACCTCCTCCGGCACGGATACCTATTCCGCCATCGTGGCGGCCATGTCCTCCCTGAAGGGCCCCCGCCACGGCGGCGCCAACAGCAAGGTCATGGCCATGATGGCCGACATCAAGTCCCACGTGAAGGACTGGAACGACGAGGACTGCGTGGCCGACTACCTGACCAAGATGCTGAACAAGGAGGCCTTCGACCACAGCGGTCTGATCTACGGTCTGGGCCACGCCGTTTACACCAAGACCGACCCCCGGTGCGAGGTGTTCCGGGATTACGTGCACCGCCTGGCCAAGGAAAAGGGCCGGGAGCAGGAGCTGGCCCTGTACGCCAACGTGGAGAAGATCGGCAAGTCCCTGCTGATGGAGCGCCAGCACAAGAAGGCCCTCTCCACCAACATCGACTTCTACAGCGGCTTCGTCTACGAGATGCTGGGCCTGCCCATGGAGCTGTACACGCCCCTGTTCGCCGTGGCCCGCATCTCCGGCTGGAGCGCCCACCGCATGGAGGAGCTCTCCGTGGGCGGCAAGCTGATCCGTCCCCGCTACGAGTGCGTGGAGGAGCACCGCTCCTATGTCCCCATGGAAAATCGCTGAGTTTTCTCTCCCCTGCCGGGCATTTTCCGGCAGGGGAAAATTTTTTCGAAAAAAAGAAATTGGGGGTTGACATTATCGATTCTTCTGGCTATAATAATCAAGCAGTCTTTTCCAGGGGATCAACGATTTGCGGCTGTGCTGGAACTGGTA
Source organism: uncultured Clostridia bacterium (assembly GCA_945864305.1). Classification (GTDB taxonomy): domain Bacteria; phylum Bacillota; class Clostridia; order Oscillospirales; family Oscillospiraceae; genus Oscillibacter. The sequence continues at coordinate 25,644 of CAMBAJ010000007.1, forward strand.
GACAGGCCAGCTTGAGGTGCTGGTGTCCGAATCGACGTGTGGGTTCAAATCCCGTCAGCCGCACCATTACCCTTTTGTCCCTGCCATATGCGCGAGTGGTGGAATTGGCAGACTCGCTAGATTCAGGTTCTAGTGTCCATTACGGACGTGCGGGTTCAAGTCCCGCCTCGCGCACCACCAAATCCCACTGGAGATGAAAATCTCCAGGGGGTCCCCTCGGGGTTTAATTTCATATTGATACGCGCGAGTGGTGGAATTGGCAGACTCGCTAGATTCAGGTTCTAGTGTCCATTACGGACGTGCGGGTTCAAGTCCCGCCTCGCGCACCAAAAAGAAAGACACGCAATGCGTGTCTTTCTTTTTGCGCTTCCCCCTCTCCCTCCGCATTCCAAAACGCCGGTTTCACAGCTGCTCGTTTTACAAAAGTGAGAGACAACAATCGTTGTCTCTCACTTTTCCCATTTAAATATGCAGCAGTCTCTGGGCCGCCGTGAAGTACACCATCAGCGACAGCGCGTCCACAATGGTGGTGATCAGCGGTGCCGCCATGATGGCCGGGTCCGCGTGCAGCAGCTTTGCCGCCATCGGCAGCACACCGCCCACCGTCTTGGCGATGACCACCGTGGCGAACATCGCCAGTGTCACGGTCAGGCAGACCATGCCGCTGCCCGGGTACTGGATCATCAGACGGACATAGTTGGCGGCCGCCAGCGCAAGGCCCACGACGATACTGACCCGCAGCTCCTTCCAGAGCACCCTGGGGAAGTCCCGCAGGGTGATCTCCCCCACGGCCATGCCGCGGATGACCAGCGTGCTGCTTTGGCTGCCGGCATTGCCGCCGGTGTCCGTCAGCATGGGAATGAAGGTCACCAGAATGGGCATCACGGCGAAGGCCGCCTCGTACCGGCCCAGAATGCCTCCGGTGATCATACCGGAGAGCATCAGCACCAGCAGCCACACGATGCGGTTCTTTGCCAGAGTGAACACGCCGGTTTTCAGATAGGGCTTTTCCGACGGGGCCATGGCCGCCATCTTCTCAAAGTCCTCGGTGGCCTCTTCCTCCATGACGTCCATCGCGTCATCTACCGTGACCACGCCCACCAGACGGTTCTCCCGGTCCACCACCGGCAGCGTCAGAAAATCGTAGTGCATCATCTGGCTGACCGCCAGCTCCCGGTCATCCGTGGTCTGGACGGTGACGATGTCCGTCTCCATGTTCTCGCCCACCGGCTGATTTTCGTCCGCCAGCAGCAGCTCCCGCAGGGTGATGACGCCCTTCAGGACCCGCTGGCTGTCCGTCACATAGCAGGTGTAGATGGCCTCGCAGTCCTCCCCCACCTTGCGGATGCGCTGGATCGCCTCACCGGCGGTGGTGTCCTTTTTCAGGTCCACGAACTCCGCCGTCATGATGCTGCCCACAGAGTTCTCCGGGTACTGCAAAAACTGATTGATAAGCCGGCGGGTCTCAGGTCGGGCCTGCTTCAGCACACGCTTCACCACATTGGCCGGCAGCTCCTCCAGCATATCTACCGCGTCGTCCAGGAACAGGTCTTCCACGATCTCCGACAGCTCCTGGTCTGTCACCGATGTCACGATGTTCTGCTGGACCTCCGGCGGCAGGTTGGAAAACACCTCCGCCGCCAGCCCCTTCGGCAGCATCCGGAAAGCCAGCACCGCCTGCTCCTGCGTCAGTCCCTCGATGAACTCCGCCAGATCCACTTCGTTTTCTTCCGCCAGAAGCTCCCGCAGCTCCCGGTAGCGCTTCTCCTGCAGCAATGCCGCGTAACGCTCAAACATGTTCTTGTTCTCCATCGAAACAACCTCCTTTTTTGAATAGAGGAAGTCTCCGGACAGACAAACAAAGCCACACGGATACCTCTTCCCAAAGAGCGTATCCGTGCGGCGCCATTCCTATGCAAAAAGGGGCAGAATGCCCCTCTCAGCGCGTTCTATCCCTCAGAAAAGGCAAGAGAACGCCGCAAAGGAACGTCGCTGTCTATTCTGAAACTTCGACTGCCAGTGTCCACTTACCTTTCCTCCTTTTTTGTCAAATACGGGGCTGCTTTTCGCAGCTCCACGGATATTTTACCCTGTTTTCTCACAAAAAGCAAGAAAATATCCTGCCGGTTTTCAAGCCAATTTTGATTTTGCGTCCGCAAGCTCTTGGAAACCCCGCCGCTGTCACGAGGTCTTCTTATTATATAAAAAGGTGCGGAATCGACAATGGATCCCGCACCTTTTCGTTTTACAGGGAACGACTACTCTTGACGGGGCCGATGCGCCGCTTCCAGATGGAAGGGGCGAACAGCAGCAGCATGGGGAAAATCTCCAGCCGGCCCACCAGCATGTCGAAGGCCAGCAGCAGCTTGGCCGCCGGAGAGAAGGCGGAGAAGTTGCCCATGGGGCCCACCATCTCCAGACCGGGGCCGATGTTGTTCATACAGGAGGCCACGGCGGTAAAGGTCGTGATGAGGTCAAACCGCTCCAGGGACAGCAGCAGCACGGAGACGGTAAAGATCAGGATGTACACGGTCAGAAACAGATGGACGCCGCGGATGTTCCGCTCCGACAGAGGCTTGCCCTCGAACCGGACAGTGGTGACGGCGTTGGGGTGCAGCATCTTCCGCATGTCCGCCAGGGAGGTCTTGCACAGGATGACCACCCGGGCCACCTTGATGCCGCCGCCGGTGGACCCGGCGCAGGCGCCGATGAACATCAGGATCACCAGAATGGCCTGGGAGAACACCGGCCAGGTGTTGAAGTCCGCCGTGGCGTAGCCGGTGGTGGTGATGATGGAGGCCACCTGGAAGAGGGCGTACCGCAGGCTCCGGAACACAGAGCCATAGATATGGACGATGTCCGCCGCAATGGCCAGTACTGCCGTCACCACGATCAACAGATAGGCCCGCAGCTCCTCAGAGTGGAACACATCCCGGAACCGCCTGATGAGCAGGAAATAATACAGATTGAAGTTGATGCCGAACAGCAGCATGAACACGCTGATGACCACATCGAAGTAGGCGCTGTCATAGGCGCCGACGCTGAGGTTCCGGCAGCTGAAGCCGCCGGTGCCGGCAGTGCCGAAGGCGTGGATGCAGGCGTCGTACAGCGGCATTCCGCCCAGCAGCAGAAGCACAATCTCCACCAGGGTCATGGCCAGGTAAATGCCGTACAAAATCTTGGCTGTGTCGCCCATGCGGCTCACCAGCTTGCCCACGGAGGGCCCGGGCACCTCCGCCCGCATCAGGTGCATGCTGTGGCCGTCGCCGGCGGTCATGGGCAGAATGGCCATGACAAACACCAGCACGCCCATACCGCCCACCCAGTGGGTGAAGCTGCGCCAGAACAGGACGCCCCGGCCCAGGGGCTCGATCTCCGTCAGAATGCTGGCACCGGTGGTGGTGAAGCCGGAGACCGTCTCAAAAAAGGCGTCCACGAAATTCGGAATGTCCCCGGAGAGGACAAAGGGCAATGCGCCGAACGCGGACATCAGCACCCACGCCAGAGCCACCACCGCGAAGCCATCCCTGGCGTACAGGTTGGACCGCCGGGGCTGACGCCGTCCCAGCACCAGGCCGATCAGAGCCAGCAGCAGGGCCGGAAGCAAAAAGGGTGCCGCCGCCTCGCCGTAAACCAGGGCCACTGCCATAGGCAGCATCAGCAGCGCCGCCTCCGTCAGCAGGATGCGGCCGATGACGAAACCGATCATTTGATAATTCATCTGTCTGCTCCGCCTTTACTGCAAAATATCGTGGATGTCCTGGAGCGTGGTATCCGTGGTCACCACGATCACATCGTCGTTCACATGCAGCTCATCGCTGCCGGAGGGGATGATGATGCGTCCGTTCTGCCGGACAATGCCCGCCAGCAGGATGCCGCTCTTCAGTTTCAGGTCCTTCAGGGGCACGCCGACAAAGGGCACGTCGGCGCCCACGCCGAATTCCAGCGCCTCCACCGCGCCGTCCACCAGGCGGTGGAGGGTCTTGATCTTGGAGCCGGAGGCGCTTGCCATGGCCCGTACGTACTGGACGATCAGCTCCGTGGTCACCGTGGCGGCTGAGACAACGCTGTCGATCATGCTCTCGGCGGACACCAGGTCGATCAGGGATTTCCGGTTGATCTTCGCCACCACCTTGCAGTTCCCCGCCTGCTTGGCGGCGCTCATGGCCATCAGAATGTTGGCCTCGTCGATGCCGGTGATGGCCACGAAGGCGTCGGTCTGCTCAATGCCCTCCTCGTGGAGCAGCTCGCTGTCCGTGCCGTCGCCCACGATGACTAGGGCCTTGGGCAGCCGCTCGCTCATCTGGATGCAGCGCTGCTCGCTCTGGTCGATGATCTTGACGGACATCCCCATCTCCAGCAGCTCGGAGGCCAGGTAGTAACAAATTTTGCTGGCGCCGACGATCATGGCGGAGTACGCCCGGTCCCGGCACACGCCCAGGTGCTGGAAGAACTGGGACAGCTGGTCCGGCGAGGAGGTCAGATAAATCTTGTCGCCCGCCCGCAGGACGAAATCGCCGGAGGGGATGATGGTCTCCCCCTTCCGGGCCACGGCGCAGATCAGGACCCGGACCCGGATATTCCGGTAGAGGTCGGACAGCTGCATCCCGTTCAGGGAGGAGCCCTCCGGCAGGCGGTACTCCACCAGCTCCAGGCGGCCCTTGGAGAAGGACTCCAGCTTCATGGCCGCCGGGAACCGCAGGACGCGGGCAATCTCTCTGGCTGCCGCCTTCTCCGGATTGATGGACATGGAGAGGCCCAGCTCGTTGCGCATGAACCGCAGCTGCTTTTCGTACTCTGGATTGCGGATGCGGGCGATGGTGTGCTTCACGCCCAGCTTTTTCGCCACCAGGCACGCCAGAATATTGATTTCGTCACTGGATGTGGTGGCGATCAGAAGCTCGGCCTTGTCCACCTCCGCCTCCTTCTGCACATCGTAGCTGGCACCATTTCCGCAGACGGCCATCACATCATAAATGTTGATGATATTTTCAATCAACTGGGGATTTTCGTCGATCACCGTGACCTTGTTGCCCGCGGAGAGCTGCTGTGTCAGTGCTGTACCGACCTTGCCCGCGCCTACGATGATGATTTTCATGTTGCTTCCCTCGTTTTTTCTTGATCTTATGCGGGCAAATCCGCCCGACGCTCTTGGAACATAAAGAGAACATAAAGATTATACCTGATGGAACCTCAAATGTGAATACCTTTCTTTTTCCCTTGACCGGACTTTGACACGGGACCGCAGATTTTTCTTTTCTCCCATTCCATCCCGTGGTATGCTGGTCTTATCTGACAGAAAGAAGGTCTTCTCACCATGTCCCACCCTGTTCATCTGCGCCTGTACGCTTCTGTCTGTGCCCGGAACGACTTCTATCTGGACCGTATCCGGGACACCGCCGACGCGCTGGAGCTGGACTATACCCTGGAAAAAGTGCTGGACGAGGACGTCATTGAGGCGGCGGGGCTCCAGGTCTCCTGCCTGTTCGCCTACTGCCCCGGCTGCCGGGCCCTTCACGCCGAGATCACCGCGGACGACCCCTCCGCCCGCTGTACCCCGGCTCTGGAGGCCGACGGCCATCTGCTGTTCTGGGACGTTCCCGCCGCCGACGACGCCCTGCGGGCCGCACTGGCACAGTACGCTTAAGTGCCCTTCCCGGCAGGCATCTGCCGGGAAAGCTGTTCTCCTCCGCACTCCAATCCACCTGTTGAAAAGTTGCGTTGAATTGCCGCAATGGCAGTTTAACGCAACTTTTTTCTTACAAATTTTTCCTGGAACTTCGTTCCCCAAAATTTCCGTTTTATTTCCGGAATTTATGCTTGACAAACCAACTCCTGTCACATACAATATGTTCAATTATTTTAGTTAAATTATTTTAATTAAAATAATTGATATTTTGACATAGCAAGGAGTACGCATATGGAATTCGAAAAGGTGCGCGATGTAATCGTGGAGACCCTGGGCTGCGACGCCGAGCAGGTCACTCTGGAGGCCACTCTGGCTGAGGACCTGGGCGCTGATTCTCTGGCTTCCGTGGAGCTGGTCATGGCTCTGGAAGAGGCCACCGGCATCTCCATCGACGACGCTGATGTTGCAAACCTCAAGACGGTCGGCGACATCATGACCTACCTGAACGGCCACAAGAACTGACTGACCATCCCGCCGGAGCCCCCCTCCGGCGGGTGGAACTTTCCATTGAGAAAGGAATCACGATGACCAATCAAGAAATCAAGGAACTGATCTCCTGCTTTGAAAACAGCTCTCTCCAGACCATGAAGCTGTCCACGCAGGAATTTACCATAGAGATGAGCCGGGGCGCCGGGGCTGCTCCCGCCGTACCTCAGGCTCCCGCGGCTGTGGCCGTCCCCGCCGCTGCCTCCGCTCCCGCCCGGGAGGAGGGCGACGCCGTCAAGGCGCCGCTGGTGGGCACGTTCTACGCCGCCCCCGCACCGGATCAGGCCCCCTTCGTGGCCGTGGGCGACCGGGTGAAAAAGGGCCAGACCGTCTGCCTCATCGAGGCCATGAAGATGATGAGCGAGGTCCCCGCCCCCTGCGACTGTGTGATCGAAGAGATTTTGAAAGCCGACGGCGAGCTGGTGGCCTTCGGCGAGGCGCTGCTGCGCTACAAGCCATGCTGAAGCGGGTCCTGATTGCCAACCGGGGCGAGATCGCGCTGCGGGTCCTGCGGGCCTGCCGGGAACTGGATATTGAGACCGTGGCCGTCTACTCCGAGGCGGACGCCGAGGCCCTCCACGTCCAGCTGGCCACCCAGGCGGTGTGCATTGGCCCCGCCAAGGCCGCCGACAGCTATCTGAACCAGGACGCCCTGCTGACCGTGGCCCAGGCCACCGGCTGCGACGGCGTCCACCCCGGCTATGGCTTTTTGTCTGAAAACGCCGACTTTGCCGACGCCTGCGCCCAGGCGGGGCTGACCTTCATCGGTCCCTCCGGAGACACCATCCGCAAGGCCGGCTCTAAGTCCGCCGCCCGGGATATCATGCGGGCGGCGGGCGTCCCCGTGACCCCCGGCTCCGACGGGCCGGTAGCCTCTGTGGAGGCCGCCTTGGCGGCCGCGGAGGCCGTGGGCTATCCCGTTCTGCTGAAGGCCAGCGCCGGAGGCGGTGGCCGGGGCATCCGCCGCTGCGACAGCGCCGCCGCCCTCCCCTCCGCCTACACGGAGGCCAAGGCAGAGGCCAAGGCCTGCTTTGGGGACGACGAGATGTACCTGGAAAAGCTGGTGCTCCGGCCCCGGCACATCGAGTTCCAGGTGCTGGCGGACCGGCAGGGGAACGTGGTCCATCTGGGAGACCGGGACTGCTCCATCCAGCGCCGGAACCAGAAGCTCATCGAGGAGGCCCCCGCCCGGTGCCTGACACAGTCGCTGCGGGAGGCCATGGGCCAGGCCGCCGTCCGGGCGGCCAAGGCCGTGGGCTACGAGGGCGCCGGCACTGTGGAATTTTTGCTGGATGCCGACGGGGAGCACTTCTATTTTATGGAGATGAACACCCGCATCCAGGTGGAGCACGGTATCACGGAGCTGGTGACCGGCGTGGACCTGGTGCGCCAGCAGCTGCGCATCGCCTCCGGGCTGTCCCTGGACATGGAGCAGTCCGACATCCGCCTGACTGGCCACGCCATCGAGTGCCGCATCAACGCCGAGAATCCCGGGGCCAACTTCGCCCCCTGCCCCGGCAGAGTGGAGTTCGTCCACTTCCCCGGCGGCGCCGGCGTCCGGGTGGACTCCTGCCTGTACAACGGCTGCGAGCTCTCCCCCTGGTATGACTCCCTGGCGGCCAAGCTGATGGTCCACGCCCCCACCCGGCTGGAGGCCATCCGCAAAATGCGCCGCGCCCTGGAGGAGTTCACGCTGGAGGGCTTCCCCACCAACGCGGAACTCAGCTATCAGATCATGTACCACCCCGTTTTCGTCCGGGGAGGCTGCACCACGGCCTTTTTGGACGAACATCTCCCGGAGCTGCTGGATTTCAGCCGCCGGGTCTGTGAAAGCGAGGGAGAACCTTGAACAGCATCTTTGCCAAGCGCCGGGCCCGGCTCCTGGCCATGAAAGCCATCCGGGACAACTACATTCCCGGCGACAAGCTCGTCACCTGCCCCCACTGCCAGCAGGAGAGCGAGAAGAAGCTGGTGGCCCAGGGGCTGTCGGTCTGCCCCAAGTGCGGCTATCACTTCCCCATCGGCGCCTACTACCGGCTGAGCACCATTCTGGACCCCGGCACTTTCCACGAGCTGAACGAGAAGCTGCCCGCCGCCGATCCGCTGGCCTTCCCCGGCTATCCGGAAAAGCTCTCCGCCGCCCAGCGAAAGACCGGGCTGACGGAGGCCGCCGTCACGGCCGTGGGCGCCATCGGCGGCCGCAAGTGCGTGGTGGGTGTGCTGGACAACCGGTTTCTGATGGGCAGCATGAGCGCCGCCGTGGGTGAGAAGATCACGCTGGCCATCGAATACGCTACAAAAAACAAGCTCCCCCTGATCCTCTTCGCCGCCAGCGGCGGCGCCCGGATGCAGGAGGGCATCCTGTCCCTCATGCAGATGGCCAAGACCAGCGCCGCCCTGGCCCGGTTTTCCGAGAAGGGCCTTTTGTATATCTCGGTGCTGACAGACCCCACCACCGGCGGCGTCACCGCCAGCTTCGCCTCCCTGGGCGACATCATCCTGGCGGAGCCCGGCGCTTTGATCGGCTTCGCCGGTCCCCGGGTCATTCAGCAGACCATCGGCGAGACGCTGCCGGAGGGTTTCCAGCGGGCGGAGTACCAGGAGGAACACGGCTTTGTGGACGCCGTGGTGCCCCGGGACCAGATGCGGGAAACCCTGGCCCGTCTCCTGCGTCTCCATGAGAAAGGAGGCCGCCCATGAGCGAAAACCTGACCGCCGCCCAGCGGGTCGCCGTTGCCCGGCATCCCCAGCGGCCCAACATCACGGACTATCTCAACGCCCTGTTCACCGACTTCTTCGAGCAGAAGGGCGACCGTCTCTGCGGCGAGGACGCCGCCATTCTGGGCGGCGTGGCGCTGTACCACGGCCGCCCCGTCACCGTCATCGGCACCCGGAAGGGCAAGACGCTGGAGGAAAACCTCCAGTGCAATTTCGGCATGCCCAACCCCGAGGGCTACCGCAAAGCCCTGCGGCTGATGAAGCAGGCAGAGAAGTTCCGCCGCCCCGTCCTCACCTTCATCGACACCTCCGGCGCCTATCCCGGCCTGGAGGCCGAGGCCCGGGGCCAGGGCGAGGCCATCGCCAGGAACCTGATGGAGATGAGCCGCCTGACCGTCCCCGTCATCGCCGTCATCACCGGCGAGGGCAACAGCGGCGGCGCGCTGGCGCTGGGCGTCGCCAACCGGGTGCTGATGCAGGAGAACGCCGTGTACGCCATCCTCTCCCCCGAGGGCTTTGCCTCCATTTTGTGGAAGGATTCCAGCCGCCACGGCGAGGCCTGCGACTTGATGAAGCTGACGGCGCCGGACCTGCTGGGGATGCAGGTCATCGACGATATCATCCCCGAGCCGGAGGGCGGTGCCCATCTGGCCCCCGTCATCGCCATGCGGCAGGTGGATCAGGCCATCAGCCGCCATCTCGCCGAACTGACCAAGGAAAGCGGCGCCGCGCTTGCCGCTGAGCGGTATCAGAAATTCCGAAAAATGGGCGCCGCCGCTCCCCAGAAGGAGGACTCATGAACGGAATCAAGATTCGCGGCACCGGCCGCTGCGTCCCGGAGAAGATCGTCACCAACGAGGACCTTGCCAAGATCGTGGATACCAGCGACGAGTGGATCACTACCCGCACTGGCATCCGCCGCCGCCATCACTGCACCACGGAGACCCACACCACGCTCTGCGTGGGGGCCGCCAGAGCTGCCCTGGAAAAGGCGGGCATCACGCCCGACCAGATCGGCGCCTGCATCGTGGCCACCGTCACGGCGGACACCCTCGTCCCCTCCGCCGCCTGCGTCCTCCAGCGGGAGCTGGGACTCCCCTGCGACATCCCCTGCTTTGACCTGAACGCCGCCTGCACCGGCTTTCTCTTCGGCCTCCACACCATGGAGTGCCTGCTGAACGCCTCTCCCCGGAAATTCGGTCTGGTGGTGGGCGGCGAAGCGCTGAGCCGCATCATCAACTGGGAGGACCGGGGCACCTGTATCCTGTTCGGAGACGGTGCCGGCGCCGCTGTGGTGGAGTGCCGGGAGGGCTGGCCCTCCATCGGCGCGGTGCTGGGCACCCGGGGCGACAGCGAGCTGCTGCGGGTGGCCGGCGTGGAAAACGGCGAGCACTGCTACATCCAGATGGACGGCACCAAGGTCTTCAAGTTCGCCGTGGAGACCGTGCCCCGCTGCATGGACGAGGTCCTGGAGAAGGCGGGCAAGACCGTAGAGGACGTGGATTTCTTTGTCTTCCACCAGGCCAACGCCCGCATCATCGACCTGGCCGTGCGGAAGTACCACATCCCCCCCGAGAAGTATTACAAAAACATCGGCGAGTACGGCAACACCTCCGCCGCCAGCATTCCCCTGGTCCTCAGTGAGCTGCAGGAACAGGGCAAGGTTGGCCCCGGCAGCCGGGTGCTGGCCGTGGGCTTCGGCGGCGGCCTCACCTGGGGCGGCGCGCTGATCGAATTTGTGTGAGGTCAACTATGAAGAAGCTGAATGAAATTCTGGGGACGGAGTTCCCCATCATCCAGGGCGGCATGGCCAACATCGCCACCGGCCAGTTTGCCGCCGCCTGTGCGCCCCACAAAATCTGACGATTTTGCGGGGACCCCGCATTTGACTCAAATCGTCCGAAATGAATTCGGCCGATTTCAAGATTTCCGGCTTCTCCGAAAATACTTGTACGCCGGACTTCCGGCGCCGCCCCGTTGGGGCGGGCCATGCCGCACGGTCCAGACAGGAGCGTTCTATGAAAAAATTAAATGAAATTTTAGGCACCGAATTTCCCATCATCCAGGGCGGCATGGCCAACATCGCCACCAGCGAATTCGCCGCCGCCTGTTCCAATGCCGGCGCTCTGGGCGTCATCGCCACCGGCCACATGAAGGAGGCAGACATGCTCCGGAAGGAGATCCGCATCTGCAAGAGCCTGACGGACAAGCCCTTCGGCGTCAATCTGATGCTGATGAACCCCTGCGCCGACGAGATGGCGCGGATCATCGTCGAGGAGGGCGTCCAGGTGGTCACCACCGGCGCCGGCAACTCCGGCAAATACATCCCCGCCTGGAAGGCGGCCGGCATCAAGGTCATCCCCGTGGTGGCCGCCGCCGTCCTCGCCAAGCGGCTGGTGAAGGCCGGTGCCGACGCCATTATCGCCGAGGGCACGGAGTCCGGCGGCCACGTGGGCGAGATGACCACCATGGCCCTGGTGCCCCAGGTTGTCGACGCGGTGGACGTCCCCGTCATCGCCGCCGGCGGCATCGCCGACGGCCGTCAGGTGGCCGCGGCCTTCGCCCTGGGCGCCTGCGGCATCCAGGTGGGCACCTGTCTGCTGGCAAGCGAGGAGTGCCCCATCCACGAAAACTACAAGCAGGCCATCCTGAAGGCCAAGGACAGTGACACCACCGTCACCGGCCGCTCCATCGGCGGCCCGGTCCGGGTGCTGAAAAACAAGATGGCCCGGGAGTACCTGGCCCTGGAAAAGCGGGGCGCCACCCTGGAGGAGCTGGAGAAGGTCACGCTGGGCGGCCTGCGCCGGGCGGTGTTCGAGGGCGACATGGAGCACGGCAGCGTTATGAGCGGTCAGGTGGCCGGTATGCTCCACGAGATCAAGCCCGTCCGCCAGATCTTCGAGGAACTGTACGACGGCGGAAAGGCCGTTCTGGAGGCGACGCGGCGGGAATGGCAGTGATGATTCGCGGGAAGCAGCTCTCCCTCCCCATTTTGCAGGGCGGCATGGGCGTGGGCATCAGCCTGGACCGCCTGGCCGGAGCCGTGGCCGCCTGCGGCGGCATGGGCACCATCTCCACCGCCTTCTGCGGCTTTCAGGAGCCGGATTTTGAGCAGAACCCCAAGGCCGCCAATCTCCGGGCTCTGGAGCGCCAGGTGAAGCACGCCAAGGAGCTGGCCAAGGGCGCCGGTCTCGTGGCCATCAACGCCATGGTGGCCACCTCCCAGTACGCCGAGAGCGTCCGTACCGCCCTCCGGGCGGGGGTGGACGCCGTGGTCTGCGGCGCGGGGCTCCCCAAGGACCTGCCCGCCATTGCGGCGGAGGTGCCGGAGAGCGACGCCGCCCTGGCACCCGTCGTCAGCGGCGGACGGGCCGCGGGCCTGATCTGCAAGCTCTGGGACAGGCACTACCACCGCATCCCGGACTTTGTGGTACTGGAGGGCCCCCAGGCCGGCGGACATCTGGGCTTTTCCAAAGAGGACGCCCTGGAGGCCCAGGCGGGCCATCCCAAACCCCTCAGCGACCTGCTCCACGAGGTTTTGGAGGCTCTGGCGCCGTTTAAGGAGAAGTACCAGCGGGACATCCCGGTCTTTGTGGCCGGCGGCGTGAAGGACGGCCGTGAGATGCACCGCTACATGGAGGAGGGCGCCGCCGGCGCCCAGTTCGCCACCCGCTTCATCGCCACAGAGGAGTGCGACGCCAGCGACGGCTACAAGCAGGCCCTCATGGACGCGAAGCAGGAGGACATCACCATCGTCCAAAGCCCCGTGGGCATGCCGGGCCGCGCCCTGCACAGCCCCCTGATCGAGCGGGTGGAGGAGGGCACGCAGCCCCGCCCGGACCGCTGCGTCAAGTGCCTGGTCCCCTGCGATTTCAAAACCACCCCCTACTGCATATCCAAGGCCCTCATCGCCGCACGGAACGGCGACTGGGAAAACGGCCTGTTTTTCTGCGGTGCCAACGCCGGGGAGGTCAACTCCCTCTCCACGGTCCGGGAGCAGATGGACCAAATCATGAACGAATGGAGAACCGCCACATGAAACTCGGTTTTTTATACGCCGGTCAGGGCAGCCAGCACCCCGGCATGGGCGCTGACCTGTACGAGGCGTACCCCGCCTTCCGCGCTGTCATCGACCAGGCGGCCGCTGACGTGGACTTTGATCTGAAGGAGGTCTCCTTCACCGACAGCCAGGGCGTTCTGAACCAGACCCGCTACACCCAGCCCTGCATGGTGGCCTTTGCCGCCGGACTGACCGCCGTGCTAAAAGAGCAGGGCGTCGTCCCCGCCGCCGCTGCCGGTCTGTCCCTGGGCGAGTACTCCGCCCTCCACGCCGCCGGCGTGTTCGACGCCGCCACGGCGGTGAAGCTGGTGGCCTTCCGGGGCAAGGCCATGGAGGAGGCCGCCGCCGGACGGGAGTCCGCCATGATGGCGGTGCTGAACCTGGACCGCGCGCCTTTGCAGGAGGCCTGCAAGGAGGCCTCCGACCTGGGCTGCGTGGTCATCGCCAACTACAACTGCCCGGGGCAGCTTGTCATCGGCGGCGAGAAGGCCGCCGTGGAGAAGGCCGCCGCCCTGGCGAAGGAAAAGGGCGCCCGCCGGTGCCTGCCCCTGAAGGTCAGCGGCCCCTTCCACACGCCGCTCATGGCCCCCGCCGGGGAGGCGCTGAAACAGCATTTTGAGAGCATCGAGTTCGCGGCTCCCCAGATTCCCGTCATTTTCAACTGCCTGGGCGATGTGAAGCCGGAGGGCGTCTCCATCCCGGAGCTGCTGGTGAAACAGGTCCAGAGCAGTGTCTACATGGAGGACAGCATCCGTCGCATGGCCGCCATGGGCGTGGACGCCATCGTGGAGATCGGCCCGGGCAAGGCCCTGACCGGCTTCGTCCGCAAGACGGTCCCCGAGATGGCTGTCTACACCATAGAGACGGTGGCTGACGTGGAGAACCTGGTGAAGCTGACAAAGGAGGACGCGTAATGGATTTTTCCGGAAAGACCGCCGTGGTCACCGGCGGCAGCCGGGGCATCGGCCGGGCCGTGTGTCTGGAACTGGCCAGGGGCGGTGCCAATGTGGTGCTGTGCTACGCCGGCAATGAAGCCACCGCCCAGGAGACCGTATCCGCCTGCGAGGCGCTGGGTGCCAAGGCCTTGGCTGTCCGCTGCAACGTGGCGGACGCCGACGAGGTCAAGGCCCTGATGGACACGGCCGTCCAGACCTTCGGCCGCATCGACATTCTGGTGAACAACGCCGGCATCACCCGGGACGGCCTGCTCATGATGATGAAAGAGGGCGACTTCGACGCCGTGCTGGAGACCAACCTGAAGGGCACGTTCCTGTGCATGAAGGCCGTGTCCCGCATCATGATGAAGCAGCGCTACGGCCGCATCGTGAACCTCAGCAGCGTGGTGGGGCTCCACGGCAACGCCGGACAGGTGAACTACGCCGCCAGCAAGGCCGGCGTCATCGGCATGACCAAGTCCCTGGCCAAGGAACTGGCCTCCCGGGGCGTCACCGTCAACGCCGTGGCGCCCGGATTCATCGAGACCGACATGACCGCCGCCATGCCCGAGGCCGCCAAAACGGCCACACTGGCCGCCATCCCCATGCAGCGTCTGGGACAGGCGGAGGATGTGGCCCGGGCCATCGCCTTCCTCGCCGGCAGCGAGGCCGGATACATCACCGGACAGGTGCTGGCCGTGGACGGCGGCATGAGCATGTAAAGCATTCCAAGGGGGACTGCGTCCTCCTTGGACGCTCCGCCGGGCCGCTGGTCCGGCTCCGCTGAACCCCCTCACATCCGCACGGCGGATGTGTCGCTCCGGCGGGCAGAGGAGTTTCGCGGGAAATGAATTCCCGCGAAACATATCCCCCACTTTTACATTAGCAGGAGGAAACCACTATGAACCGACGCAGAGTCGTCATCACCGGTCTGGGGGCCGTTACGCCCGTGGGCCTTACCGCATCGGGCAGCTGGCAGGCCGTGAAAGACGGCGTCTGCGGCATTGCCCCCATCACCCAGTTCGACCCCACCGGCATGAAGGTCCATCTGGCCGCCGAGGTCAAGGGCTTCGATCCCCTGGTCTGCATGACCCGGCCGGAGTCCAAGCACATGGAGCGCTTCACCCAGTTCGCCGTGTGCGCCGCCAAGGAGGCCCTGGCGGACGCGGGCTTTGACATCGCCCAGGCCGACCCGGACCGCTGCGGCGTCATCGTCTCCAGCGGCATCGGCGGCATCGGCCTCACGGAGCGGGAGCACGACAAGGGCAAGGAGAAGGGCTGGGACCGCGTCTCTCCCTTCTATATCCCCATGGGCATCTGCAACATCGCCGCCGGACAGATCGCCATCAGCAGCGGCTTCCAGGGCATGTGCTCCTGCCCCGTCACCGCCTGCGCCGGCGGCACCTACGCCGTGGGCGACGCCTTCCACTATATCCGGGACGGCTACGCCGACGCCATGCTCTGCGGCGGCACGGAGGCCGCCGTCACGCCTCTGGCCATCGGCGGCTTCACCTCCATGAAGGCCCTGTCCCAGGCGGAGGACCCCAACCGGGCCTCCATTCCCTTTGACAAGGAGCGCGGCGGCTTCGTCCTGGGCGAGGGCGCCGGCATCCTGCTGCTGGAGGAGCTGGAGCACGCTCAGGCCCGGAACGCCAAGATCTACGCCGAGGTCGTGGGCTACGGCGCCACCTGTGACGCCTACCACATGACCGCCCCCAGGCCCGACGGCAGCGGCGGCGCCAAGGCCATGACCATCGCCCTGGCGGACGGCGGCGCGGCGCCGGAGGACGTGGACTACATCAACGCCCACGGCACCTCCACCCACTTAAACGACGCCGGCGAGACCGCCGCCGTCAAGACGGTGTTCGGCCAGCACGCCTACGAGCTGGCCATCAGCTCCACCAAGTCCATGACCGGCCACATGCTGGGCGCGGCGGGCGCCGTGGAGGCCATCTTCACCGCCCTCTCCCTGTGGGACGGCTATATCCCCGCTACCATCCACTACCAGGTCCCCGATGAGGAATGTGACCTGGACGTGGTGCCCAACGAGGGCCGGAAGGCCGATCTGCGGTACGCCCTGTCCAACTCCCTGGGCTTCGGCGGCCACAACGGCACGATTCTCTTCAAGAAGTGGGAGGGCTGAGCATGGGTATGCAGTACGATTCCGATCAGATCGCGGAAATTCTTCCCCACCGGTATCCCTTTGCCCTGGTGGACCGCATCGTGGACGGCGAGCCGGGTAAGTGGGCCAGGGGCATCAAGTGCGTCACCGTCAACGAGCCCTTTTTCCAGGGCCACTTCCCCCAGAAGCACGTCATGCCCGGCGTTCTGCTCATCGAGGCCATGGCCCAGGTGGGCGGCGTGGCCATCCTGGCCCTGCCGGAGAACAAGGGCAAGCTGGCCTTTTTGGGCCGGGTCCATGACGCCCGCTTCAAGCGCCAGGTGGTCCCCGGCGACGTGGTGGAGATGGAGTGCGTGCTGACGAAGCAGCGGAGCCCCATCGGCGTGGGCACCTGCAAGGCCACCGTCAACGGTAAGGTCGCTGTCACCGCGGAGATTACCTTTGCAATACAAGCGGGATAAAGGTTGCGTTTTTCCCGCGGACTTGCTATACTGGATTTCACAGAGACTGGAGACGCGGGAAGGGGTGGTCACCACGCTGGAGCAGGCATTTGATGAAGTTTATACCAAGTTCAAGCTGCACTTTTATCAGGAGATCTTCAGCCGCTTTCAGGACCGGGAGGCCAGTCTCACTGCCGTGGAAACGTTCGCTATGGAGACGATCAAAGCCCTGGGCAGCCCCACGGTGAACGAGTTTGCGTCCTTCATGCGCATCTCCCCGCCCAACGCGGCCTACAAGGTCAACAGTCTGGTGAAGAAGGGCTATATCCGGAAGGTCCAGTCCCCGGACGACCGGCGGGAGTATCACCTAGTCGTCACCCAGAAGTATATCGACTATTACAACATCTCCGCCTCCTACACCACGGAGGTCGTGGCCCGGGCCAACCAGCGCTTCACGCCGGAGGAGTGCTCCAAGCTGGAGCAGATGCTCACCATCGTCAGCCGGGAGCTGATGCCGGAGGTCGTTCTCCCCGAAGCCCAGGCGCAGGAATAGCAGCTTCGCAGCATGGTCATATAAAAATGCACAGGCCTTTCAGCCTGTGCATTTTTGCGCTCAGAAGAGTCCCTCCGGAATGCGGATATCCGCCCCGGGCACCTTGTCCCAGTCAAAGTCCGGCAACAGCTCCGCCGCCGTCTTCGGCTCCGCCGAGGGGTTGAAGCCCGCCAGATACGCCAGCTTGCCCAGGATTTCCGCCGCCGTGGCCCGGTCCCGCAGGTCGTCCAGCCCCGCGTCGGCGTTCCGCTTGGACAGCCGCCGGCCGTTGGCGTCCAACAGCAGCGGAAAGTGGATAAAAGACGGCGCCGGCAGGTCCAGCAGGTGATAGAGATACAGCTGTCTCGGCGTGGAGTCCAGCAGGTCCGCGCCCCGGACCACCTCCGTGACCCCCATGGCCGCGTCATCCACCACCACCGCCAGCTGATAGGCGAACATGCCGTCGGACCGCCGCAGCAGAAAATCCCCGCAGTCCCGGGCCAGGTTCTCCCGGTATGGGCCCATGTGGCCGTCCGTGAAGGCCCACGCCTCGTCCGGCACCCGCAGGCGCAGGGCGGGGGCCCTTTGTCTCGCCCGCTCCGCCGCCTGTTCCGCCGTCAGGTTCCGGCAGGTCCCGGCATAGATCACCTGGCCGTCCTCCCGGTGGGGCGCGCTGGCGGCGTGGAGCTCCGCCCGGGTGCAGAAGCAGGGATAGACCAGCCCCATGGCCTTCAGCCTGTCCAGCGCCGCCTGGTAGAGGGCCGTGCGCTCACTTTGATAATAGGGCCCGTCGGGGCCGCCCACGGAGGGGCCCTCGTCCCAGTCCAGGCCCAGCCACCGCAGGTCCTCCTCCATCTGGTCCGCGTAGCGGCGGGGACAGCGGGCGGTGTCCAAATCCTCGATCCGCAGCACCACCCGGCCACCCTTGCGCCGGGCGCTGAGCCAAGCCAGCAGGCTGCACAGGATATTTCCCAGATGGATGCGCCCGCTGGGCGAGGGCGCGAAACGGCCGACTGTCATCACGCAGGCCTCTCCTTTCTCTCATCCGGCCCGAGGCCGACTTTAAACTAAGGCGGATTTTACCACAGGTGCCCTGTTTTTGCAACAAATGCTGTACATTTCCAATTTTGCGTATTATAATAAAAATTCTGAAATTCCCTGCGAATCATAAAGTGAGGTGTTGACACATGAGCGAAGACATGCGGACCTTCGGCTATCTCTGTCCCAAATGTGGCAAGCCGGTCATGGGTACCCGCTCCATTTTCGCGCTGGAGGCCTCCGACGCGGAGATCGAATGCGACTGCGGTGAGAGCGTTCTGCGGACGGAGTTCGACGGTGCCAAATATAAGGTATATGTCCCCTGCGGCATCTGCGGCGAGACCCACATGGCCGTCTGCCCTCCGGAGCGCATTCTGAAAGGCGCCACGGCTTTGGGCTGCGCCAAGACGAAGCAGTTCTGCTGCTATATCGGGCCGGAGGGCGTTGTGGAGAAAAACCTGCGGGAGCTATCCATTCTGGTGGAAAAGGAAAAACAGCAGCAGGAGGGCGAGGATCAGGAGGCCTTTCTGGACAACGTCATCATGTACGAGGTCCTCTCCGAGCTGAAGGATATCGCCGCCCGGAAGGACGGCATTACCTGCGCCTGCGGCAGCAAGCACTACGGCATGGAGATTCGCCGCAGCGCCGTGGACCTGGTGTGCCGGGACTGCGGCGCCAAGCTGCGCATCCCCGCCGCCACGGACCGGGACCTGGATGATCTCTGCTGCCACATGAAGCTGGTCATCCCGGGGCGGTGAGTCCGTCCGCTCTTTGACTTTTGGGCAGCGCCGTCATCAGCTCCATCGTCTGTATGGGCCCGCTCTCCGGGAGTGGGCCCGCTTCTCTGCTCTGGCCCGCGGTAGTGCGGGGCGCCATCTTCTATGCATTCCCCCTTATTTTCCCTACGCCGTCTCCTCGCGAGCGGCATTTCCAGGCCAGACAAACCGCCCTGGCCTGGCAGAAAGGACCTGATCACATGATTTCTCTGCTTGCGCGGATTTTCCTCAAATCCGACGGAAAAACGGAGGCCCAGCTCCGTAAGGACTACGGAATTCTCTGCGGCGCCGCCGGTATCGGCTTCAACGTGCTGCTCTTCCTGGGCAAATTCTTCGCTGGTACCATCTCCGGCTCCATCGCCATCACCGCGGACGCCTTCAACAACCTGTCCGACGCCGGCAGCTCCTTTGTCACCATGCTGGGCTTTCAGCTGGCGGGCCAGAAGCCGGATTCGGACCACCCCTTCGGCCACGGGCGCATCGAGTATCTATCCGGTCTGGCCGTGTCCATGCTCATTTTGCTGATGGGCTTTGAGCTGGCCAAGTCCTCCCTGGACAAAATTCTGCACCCCGAGCCGGTGGAGTCCGGCGCCCTGGTCATCGTTATTCTCTGCGTCTCCATCGCAGTGAAGCTGTACATGTCCTTCTACAACCGGCGGCTTGGCAAAAAGCTGAACTCCGCCGCCATGCTGGCCACTGCCGCAGACTCCCTCAGCGACAGCGTGGCCACCACCGCCGTGCTGCTCGCCACGCTGGTGAGCCAGTTCACCGGTCTGCTGATCGACGGCTGGTGCGGCATTCTGGTGGCGGCGTTCATTCTCTGGTCCGGCGTGGGCGCCGCCAAGGACACCCTGGACCCCCTGCTGGGCACGCCGCCCACCCACGAGTTCGTCCAGGAGATCAAGGACCTGGTCATGGCCCATCCCGCCATCATCGGCATCCACGACCTCATCGTCCACGACTACGGCCCCGGCCGGGTGATGATCTCCCTCCACGCGGAGGTCTCGGCCTCGGAAAACGTGCTGGACCTCCATGACGAGATCGACAATGTGGAAAAAGAGCTGCGGGAGAAGCTGGGCTGCGAGGCCGTCATCCACATGGACCCCATCGTCACCGACGACGGCGTCACCCAGGAAACCCGGGAGCGGGTGGCAGCGCTGGTCCGCTGCATCGACGACAGCATCAGCATCCACGACTTCCGCATGGTGGCCGGCCCCACCCACACGAACGTCATCTTCGACGCGGTGGTGCCCTTCCAATTCCGCCTCACCGACACGGAGGTCACGGAGAAGATCAAGACCGCCGTCCGGGCTCTGGACGGCAACTATTTCGCCGTGGTGAACGTGGAGCGGTCCTATACATAATAATAAAACAACACGGGAAGTATCCAAGCAGCGGTACTTCCCGTGTTACTTTTCATCCGGTGTAAAACGAATGATGTCTGAAACATCGCAATTCAGCATGTTGCAGAGGTCATTCAGTGTGTTCATTGTAATGCTGCGATTTTTCCGCAATGCGTCTAATGTGCCTGTACTGACACCATACTCTTTGATCAATGCATACTGGGATATATTTTTCCGTTTCAAAGTCTCCCACAACGGTTCAAATGTAATCATAGCCACACCTGCCTTGTGTTTAGCATATCCGAAAACACAGTTCTTGAATAATGCCGAATATTCGGCTATAATAGAGAACTCAGAAAGGTGTGAATGTAATGCCAGACTACAAAGAGATGTATCTGCACCTGATGCGGGAGACGGAAAAAGCCATCGGCATCCTGGTCAAAGCCCAGCAGGACTGTGAGGAGCTGTATCTCCGGGACGACGGTCCGGTCCTGCGGGTCCTCCCGGCCCCGGAGCACCCCGGAACCGGCAGCTGATCCGCCGCTCATATTTCTGCCGTTTTGGGACAACCTATGGAAAATCCATCAAACGAGGTGGCTTCCATGAACGACAAACGTCTCGGCCAGCGGACCATCGCCCTGGCCCATCCGCCCTCCGTCCTCTCCTTCGCCAATATCGGCGGCAAATTCGAGGGACAGGGCCCCCTGGCGGACTACTTCGATGAGCTGTGTCAGGACTCCTTCTTCGGGGAGAAGACCTGGGAAAAGGCGGAGTCCGCCATGCAGAAAAAGGTCCTCCAGCGGGCGCTGGACCAGGCGAAGCTGAAGCCCAGGGACCTGGACTATATTTTCGCCGGAGACCTTTTGAACCAGTGCATCGGCTCCTCCTTCGGCCTGCGGGATTTCGGCATCCCCTTCTACGGTCTCTACGGCGCCTGCTCCACCATGGGAGAGTCATTGTCCCTGGCGGCACTGATCATTGACGGCGGCTTTGCAGACAAATGCGCCGCCATGACCTCCTCCCACTTCTGCACGGCGGAGCGGCAGTACCGCATGCCCGTGCCCTACGGCAGCCAGCGGACCCCCACCGCCCAGTGGACCGCCACCGCCGCCGGCTGCACCATCCTGAGTGCGGAGGGCCCCGGCCCCTACGTCACCCACGTCACCTGCGGCAAGATCGTTGACAAGGGCATCACCGACGCCAACAACATGGGCGCGGCCATGGCCCCGGCGGCCTACGATTCTCTCTCCGCCTTCTTCCGGGACACCGACACAAAGCCCGACGACTACGACCTGATCATCACCGGTGACCTGGGCGAGCTGGGCCACGCCATCGTCCGGGACTTTTTCGCCAAGGACGGCATTCAGCTGGGGGAGAACTTCCAGGACTGCGGCCTGCTTCTGTACGACCGGGACCAGCAGGACATGCACGCCGGTGCCTCCGGCTGCGGCTGCTCCGCCTCCGTGCTGAACGGGTATCTGCTGACGGAGATGCGCAGGGGGAAGTGGAAGAAGGTCGTCTTTGCCCCTACCGGCGCCCTGCTGTCTCCCACCTCGTCCTTCCAGGGGGAGTCCGTTCCCGGCATCTGCCACGTGGTCTGCCTCTCCGTGGAAAAGTAATGTACGCCCCAGAGAAACACTCGTACGCCGTATAGAAATTGCACAAACCTTTTTCCCGTGTGGGCACCGCTTTTAGAAGAGTTCCCGAAATCCGCCGCAAATCCGCTCTGTCAGCGCCAAAACCGTTGACAGGGCGGGTTTTTTGCTCGTATAATTCAAAAAAGAGAGAGCAAAGGCGCCCCCTCTTGGGTCGTCTATGCTCATTTTTTTGTGTACCGATATACTTCCACATTAAAGTAATAAATTAATCTGAACCGAAAGGAGACCGACCATGGGCAAATACACCAAGGAAGATATCATCCGGCTGGTGGAAGAACAGGACATCCAGTTCATCCGTATGCAGTTCACCGATATTTTCGGTCAGTTGAAAAACGTAGCGATCTCCGCCTCCCAGATTCAGAGGGCCGTGGACAACGAGATCATGATGGACGGCAGCTCCATTGAGGGCTTTGTCCGCATTGAGGAATCCGACCAATACCTCTGGCCGGACCTGGACACCTTCACGGTGCTGCCCTGGCGCCCTCAGTACGGCAAGGTGGCCCGTCTGATCTGCGAGGTCCACAACCCCGACGGCACGCCCTTCGTGGGCGACCCCCGGAGCGTGCTGAAGCGGACTCTGGCCCGGGCAGAGCGGATGGGATACGTATTTAATGTGGGCCCGGAGCCGGAGTTCTTCCTGTTCCAGACCGATGACAACGGCAATCCCACCACCAAGACCGCCGATGAGGCCAGCTACTTCGACCTGGGCCCTCTGGACCACGGCGAGAGCACCCGCCGGGAGATCTGCCTGGCGCTGGAGGACATGGGCATTGAGGTGGAGGCCAGCCATCACGAGGTGGCCGCCGGCCAGCACGAAATCGACTTCAAGTACGCCGATGCCCTCCACGCCGCCGACGTCATCATGACCTTCAAGCTGGCGGTGAAGACTCTGGCGCAGAAGAACGGCCTTCACGCCACGTTCATGCCCAAGCCCGTCTACGGCACCGCCGGCAACGGCATGCACATCAACATGTCCCTGTTCAAGAACGGACAGAACGTGTTCTTTGATGAAAACGCCCCCGGTCAGCTCTCCCCCCTGGCCTATCAGTTCATCGCAGGTCTGCTGGAACACGCCAAGGGCTTCTGTGCCCTGACGAATCCCCTGGTGAACTCCTACAAGCGGCTGGTGCCCGGCTACGAGGCCCCCTGCTATCTGGCCTGGTCCTCCTCTAACCGCTCGGCCCTCATCCGCATCCCCGCTCCCAGGGGCCAGGGCACCCGGGTGGAGCTGCGGAGCCCGGACCCCTCCTGCAATCCGTACCTGGTGTTCGCCGCGTGTCTGGCCGCCGGTCTGGACGGCATTGAGCGGGGCCTGACGCCTCCGGCGGAGATCACGGAGAACATCTACGCCATGTCCCCCGCCGAGCTGGCCGCCCGCGGCATTGAAAACCTGCCCGGAACGCTGGACACCGCCATCGCGGCCCTGTCCGCCGACCAGGTGGTGCTGGACGCCCTGGGCCCCCACGTCTCCGCCCAGTACATCAACGGCAAGCTGCGGGAGTGGGAGGAGTACCGCACCCAGGTCTCCCAGTGGGAGCTGGACAAGTATCTGGTGACGTACTGACCCACAGCAGCCGCCCGCGCGGTTTTTTACAGGCGGCCCCCGCCCTTCCGGTCTGATGCGGAAGGCGTGTGTCGGGGCGCCGCGTTCAGGAGAGAGGAGGGGATTTTATGGACAGAATCGTTGTCGCCTTTGCCAACGAGGAGGCGCAGCGCCGCATCCTGCGGTTGCTGGAGTCCGACGGCTACGTGCCGGTGGCCTGCTGCGCCACCGGCTCGGAGGCCATCCGCACCGTCCGGAAGCTGGGCAGCGCCATCGTGATCTGCGGTTTCAAGCTCCGGGACATGACCGCCAACGATCTGGCCGCCGACCTCCGGGGCCTGGCTGTTCTGATGGTCGTCTCCTCCGCCGCCAACCTGGACTTCTGTGAGGGCGAAAACCTGCACAAGCTGGCCACTCCCGCTCCCCGCTCCGACTTTTTCGCGACGCTGGAGCTGCTGCGCCGGTTCGAGGAAAAACACCTGCACCATCCCCCTCCCAAGCGCCGGGAGGAGGAGCAGAAGCTCATCCAGAAAGCCAAGGAGGTGCTGATGGACGTGAACCGCATGACGGAGTCCGAGGCCCACCGCTTTCTCCAGAAGCGCAGCATGGACGCCGGTCTCAAGATGTACGAGACGGCACAGATCATCATCGACTCTTATACACACTGACAAATACCGGTCTCATCCGGCGGCGCCGGATGAGGTCTCTTCGGAATTCATGATATTGGAGGTCTTCCCATGTTGGAACCTGACCAGAAAAACAACCCCTTATACGACCCCCGCTTTGAGCACGACTCCTGCGGCATCGGCGCCGTGGTGAGTCTGAAGGGCATCAAGAGCTACAAGAACGTGGACGACGCGCTGAAGATCGTGGAAAAGCTGGAGCACCGCGCCGGCAAGGACGCCGCCGGCGAGACCGGCGACGGCGTGGGCCTGATGATCCAGGTTCCCCACAAGCTGATGGTGAAAGCCGCCGCAGCCGAGGGCATCGTCCTGGGCGGCGAGCGGGACTACGGCGTCGGCATGTTCTTCTTCCCCAACGAAAACCTCAAAAGGGCCCAGGCCAAGAAGATGATGGAGATCATCGTGGCCAAGGAGGGCATGGAGTTCCTGGGCTGGCGGACCGTCCCCGTCCATCCCGAGGTGCTGGGCGAAAAGGCCCGCAGCTGCATGCCCTGCATCTGTCAGTGCTTCGTCAAGCGCCCCGCGGACTGCGCCAAGGGCGTGGACTTCGACCGGAAGCTGTATGTGGCCCGCCGGGTGTTCGAGCAGTCCAACGTCAACACCTACATCTCCTCCTTTTCCAGCCGGACGATCGTCTACAAGGGCATGTTCCTGGTGGGCCAGCTGCGGAAGTTCTACGCGGACCTGACGGACACGGACTGCGAGAGCGCCATGGCGATGGTCCACTCCCGGTTCTCCACCAACACGAACCCCAGCTGGCAGCGGGCCCATCCCAACCGGTACATCATGCACAACGGCGAGATCAACACCATCCGGGGCAACGTGGACCGCATGCTGGCCCGGGAGGAGACCATGACCTCCGCCATCATGGACGAGGACATGGACAAGATTCTGCCGGTGGTGGACCAGAGCGGCTCCGACAGCTCCATGCTGGACAACACCCTGGAATTTCTCATGATGAACGGCATCGACCTGCCTCAGGCGGTCATGATGTGCATTCCCGAGCCCTGGGCCAACGACAAGAAGATGAGCCGGGAGAAGCGGGACTTCTACCACTACTACGCTACCATGATGGAGCCCTGGGACGGCCCCGCCGCCATCGTGTTCTCCGACGGCGACACCGTGGGCGCGGTCTTGGACCGCAACGGTCTGCGCCCCTGCCGCTGGTATCTGACCGACGATGACTATCTGATTCTGTCCTCCGAGGTGGGTGTCCTCGACATCCCGCCGGAGAAGATCGTGAAAAAATCCCGCCTCCAGCCCGGCAAAATGCTGCTGGCGGACCTGCGGGAGGGCCGCCTGGTGGACGACACCGAGCTGAAGCACCGCTACGCCGCCCAGCAGCCCTACGGCGAGTGGCTGGACGCCCATCTGGTCTATCTGAAGGACCTCCCCATCCCCAACAAGCGGGTGGAGTCCCACACCCAGGAACTGCGGGACCGGCTGTACAAGGCCTTCGGCTACACCTATGAGGCGGTCAAGGACTCCATCCTCCCCATGGCCCGGGACGGCGCCGAGCCTACATCCGCCATGGGCGTGGACACCCCGCTGGCAGTGCTCAGCGAGCATCACCAGCCCCTGTTCAACTACTTCAAGCAGCTCTTCGCCCAGGTGACAAACCCGCCCATGGACGCCATCCGGGAGGAAATTGTCACCGACACCACCGTGTACGCTGGCACCAGCGGCAACCTGCTCCAGGAGAAGGCGGAAAACTGCACGGTCCTGCAGATCCACAACCCCATTCTGACCTCCGTGGATCTGATGAAGCTGCGGTACATGAGCCGCCCCGGCTTCCATGTGGAGACCATCTCCCTGCTGTACTACAAGGGCTCTCCCCTGGCAAACGCCCTGGATCAGCTGTTCGTCAATGTGGACCGGGCCTATAAGAAGGGTGCCAACATCCTCATCCTGTCCGACCGGGGCGTGGATGAGAACCACGTGGCCATTCCCTCCCTGTTGGCCGTCTCCGCGCTGGAGCAGTATCTGGTCCGCACCAAGAAGCGCACCGCTGTCTCCATGATTCTGGAGAGCGCTGAGCCCCGTGACATCCATCATTTCGCCACTTTGCTGGGCTACGGCGCCCAGGCCATCAATCCGTATCTCGCCCAGGAGTGCGTGGAGGAGTTGGTGTCTCTGGGCATGCTGGACAAGGACCCCACCGCCGCTGTCAACGACTACAACAGCGCCATCCTCCACGGCATCGTGAAGATCGCCTCCAAAATGGGCATCTCCACCATCCAGTCCTACCAGTCCGCCCAGATTTTCGAGTGCGTGGGCATCAACAAGGAAGTCATCGACAAGTACTTCACCAACACCGTCAGCCGCGTGGGCGGTATCGGTCTGGAGGAGATTGAAGAGGGCGTGGAGTGGAACCACAACCAGGCCTTCGACCCCCTGGGCCTGGGCTTTGATCCCACCCTGGACTCCACCGGCATCCACAAGCTCCGCTCCGGTGCTGATAAAGAGGACCACATGTACAACCCCCGGACCATTTTGCTGCTGCAGAAGGCCACCCGGGAGGGCAGCTATGAGACCTTCAAGGAGTACACCTCCCTGGTGGATTTTGCGGACAAGCCCCACACCCTGCGGGGCCTGCTGGGCTTCCAGTTCGACGAGAACGGCGGCATCCCCATTGACGAGGTGGAGCCCGTCAGCTCCATCGTCAAGCGCTTCAAGACCGGCGCCATGAGCTACGGCTCCATCTCCCAGGAGGCCCACGAGTGCATGGCCATCGCCATGAACCGCATCGGCGGCAAGTCTAACTCCGGCGAGGGCGGCGAGGCCCAGGAGCGGCTCCACGACGAGCGCTGCTCCGCCATCAAGCAGGTGGCCTCCGGCCGCTTCGGCGTCACCAGCGAGTACCTGAACAGCGCCCAGGAAATTCAGATCAAGATGGCCCAGGGCGCCAAGCCCGGCGAGGGCGGCCATCTGCCCGGCAAGAAGGTCTATCCCTGGATTGCCAAGACCCGCTGCTCCACCCCCGGTGTGACGCTGATCTCTCCCCCGCCCCACCACGACATCTACTCCATTGAGGACCTGGCCCAGCTGATCTACGA
>CAMBAJ010000008.1 GCA_945864305.1 uncultured Clostridia bacterium
GACCGGCTTCACCAAGTGCGGCGGCAACTACGCCGCCTCCATCAAGGCCGGCGAGATGGCCGAGGAGCAGGGCTTCGCCCAGGTCCTGTGGCTGGACGGCGTGGAGAAGAAGTACGTCGAGGAAGTTGGTTCCATGAACATCATGTTCAAGATCGACGGCAAAATTTACACCGCCGCCTGCACCGGCACCGTGCTGCCCGGCGTCACCCGCCGCAGCTGCATCGAGCTGCTGAAGGACTGGGGCTATGAGGTCATCGAGGGCAAGATCGCCATCGCCGACATCATGAAGGCCGGCCACGAGGGCAAGCTGGAAGAGGTCTTCGGCACCGGCACCGCCGCCGTCGTGTCCCCCGTCAAGGAGCTGGACTGGAAGGGCGACAAGGTCTTCATCAGCGAGGGCAAGATCGGCCCCGTCACCCAGAAGCTGTACGACACCATGACCGGCATGCAGTGGGGCAAGATCGCCGACACCAAGGGCTGGATCGTTCCCGTCTGCAAGGGCTGATACCTCATTTAAATAATAAAAAAACAAGTGGGAGGAGCTGAAGCTCCTCCCACTTGTCTTCTTTCCGCCGCTTCGCTCTCAGCACGCCGCCAGAATCTCCGCCAGCCGCTCCAGCGGCACCTGGCCGATGGGCGCCAGGGGCGCCGGGTCCGGGTCATAGGGGGCGATCTGCTTTTCAAACCAGGCCACGTCCCTCCAGGTGCCGTCCTTGTAGCCGGTGCTGCGCTGAGTGCCCATATGACGGAAGCCCATACTGCCGTGGAGCCCCTCGCTCTTCTCGTTGGGCACCGTCACCAGGGCGTAGACCGTGTGGATGCCCTGGAGCCGCAGCATCTCCATCAGCGCCGTGTACAGCCGCCGCCCCAGGCCCTGTCCGGTGCGGGAGCGGTCCAGATAGACGGACAGCTCCGCGTTCCACTGGTAGGCCGCCCGCTCCGCCTGGCGGTGGGCGTAGGCGTAGCCCCAGATGCGGCCGTCCTCCTCGCAGACGATGTAGGGATACGCCGCCCGGATGCTCCGGATGCGCTCTGTAAACGATTCCACCGAGGGCAGCGCGCACTCGAAGGTGATGGGGGTGTCGATATACTGGCCGTAGATGGCCAGCAGGGCCGGGGCGTCCGCCTCTTCCGCAAACCGAAATGTCATGGTTCTCTCCTCCTGAAAACACAATAGAAAGACAGGGACGTACGGCGTTGTACGTCCCCGTTGGTCAGGTCTTTGCGTGAATCTGCGCACCGCACTTGGGGCAGGTGATGATGATCTTCCCCTTGCCCACCGGGACGCGGCAGATGGTCTTGCAGTTCTTGCAGGTAAAATACTTGTGGTCCTTGTCGGCGTGGCGCTCCTTGGCCCCGGCCCGGCTGCTCTTCATCCGCCAGACCCAGTTCACAAATTTCTGATTCTCCCCCCGCCGCTTGGACAGATTTTTGGAAAACATGCGGAACAGCACATACACCCAGCCCGCCATGGACAGCCAATACAGCACCATGGAGACCGCCGCGTGGTTCCGCTGCACCAGCATCGTCACCACATCCAGGATCAGCACCACCCACATCAGCACCAGGTTCAGCTGGTCCATGCCGTTGCGGCCGTACATGAACCGGGCGATGGCATTTCCGATTTTCCGGAAAACGTTCATATGCTCCGAACTCCTTTGCCGGCGGCACCCGCCGGCCTGTTTTTTTCATATTTTACTCGCAAAGCCACGCCGAAACAACTCCTTACAGCCAGAATTTACAAAATGGTCATTTATTTCCGGCTTTCCCTGTGCTATATTTGCTTGTTGATAAAAAATAAAAATGAAGGAAGTGTATTCCCCCATGGCAAAAAAACAATTCAAGGCGGAATCCAAGCGGCTGCTGGACCTGATGATCAACTCCATCTACACCCACAAGGAGATTTTCCTGCGTGAGATCATCTCCAACGCCAGCGACGCCTGCGACAAGCTGTGCTACCAGGCCCTGACGGACGACTCCGTGGGTCTGAACCGCAAGGATTTCAAGATCGAGCTGAAGGTGGACAAGGAAAACCGCCTCATCACCGTCAGCGACAACGGCATCGGCATGGACAAGGAGGACCTGGAGAACAACCTGGGCGTCATCGCCTCCTCCGGCTCCTACAAGTTCAAGCAGGAGGTGGGCGACGACGCCAAGGACACCGACGTCATCGGCCAGTTCGGCGTGGGCTTCTACTCCGCCTTCATGGTGGCGGACCACATCACCGTCGTGACGAAGAAGTACGGCAGCGACACCGCCTACATGTGGCAGTCCGCCGGCGCCGACGGCTACACCATCACCGAGTGCGAGCGGGACAGCGTGGGCACCGACATCATCATGCACATCAAGCCCGACACCGACGACGAGAAGTACAGCGAGTTCCTGGAGTCCTGGCGCATCCAGGAGCTGGTGCGGAAGTACTCCGACTACATCCGCTTCCCCATCCGCATGGAGGTCTCCAAGACCCGGAAGAAGGAGGGCTGCCCCGACGACAAGCCGGAGTACGAGACCTATCAGGAAGAGGAGACCCTGAACTCCATGGTGCCCATCTGGCAGCGCCGGAAGTCCAGCGTCAAGCCCGAGGAGTACAACAAGTTCTACCGGGACAAGTTCCACGACTACACCGACCCCCAGCGGGTGATCGCCGTGTCCGCCGAAGGCGCCGTCACCTACAAGGCGCTGCTGTTCATCCCCGGCGCCACCCCCTACGACTACTACACGAAAGAGTATGAGAAGGGCCTCCAGCTCTACTCCAACGGCGTGCTCATCATGGACAAGTGCGCCGACCTGCTGCCGGAGCACTTCCGCTTCGTCCGGGGCGTGGTGGACTCCCCCGACCTGAGCCTGAACATCTCCCGGGAGCTGCTGCAGCACGACCGCCAGCTGAAGGTCATCGCCGCCAACCTGGAGAAGAAGATCAAGAGCGAGCTTGCCAAGATGCTGAAGGACGACCGGGAGGCCTACGAGACCTTCTGGAAGAACTTCGGCCGCCAGCTGAAGTACGGCGTGGTGGGTGAGTACGGCGCCCACAAGGACCTGCTCCAGGACCTGCTGCTGTTCTACTCCTCCACGGAGAAGAAGCCCGTCACGCTGGACGAGTACGTCTCCCGGATGAAGGAGGACCAGAAGTATATCTACTACGCCTCCGGCGAGACCCTGGACAAGATCGACAAGCTGCCCCAGACCGAGGGTCTCAAGGACAGCGGCACCGAGATCCTCTACTTCACCGAGGAGGTGGATGAGTTCTGCGCCCAGGTCATCCACGCTTACAAGGACAAGGAGTTCCGCTCCATCCTGGATCAGGAGATCGAGGAGGGCGCGGAGAAGAAGGCCGAGGAGGCCGCCGACGCCCACAAGGCCGCCTTTGACTTTGTCAAGGAGACGCTGGGCGAAGCCGTGAAGGAGGTCAAGGCCTCCGCCCGCCTGAAATCCCACCCCGTCTGCCTGACCGCCGGCGAGGGACTGAGCTTCGAGATGGAGAAGTACTTCCAGTCCGTCCAGCCCGACAGCGCCATCAGGGCGGACCGCATTCTGGAGCTGAACGTGGACCACCCCGCCTTCCAGGCGCTGGAGACCGCCGTCACGGAGGACCCGGAGAAGGCGAAGAAGTACGCAACGCTGCTGTACGACCAGGCGCTGCTGATCGCGGGCCTGCCTCTGGACGACCCCTCCGGCTACACCGATCTGGTGTGCGAGCTGATGAAATAAGCGCAAAAAATTCCCGACCTGTCGGCCGGGAATTTTTTTGTTCCGTTTACTCGCCCAGCAGGGTGACCGTGTAGCAAAACGACTTGCTCTCCCCCGGCGCCAGGGTGACGCACCAGGGCTTGTCCTCGAACCTTCCGCTCTCATTGTCGAAGGCGGCGCAGCCCTGCCAAGGCTCGATGCAGATGTAGGGCGCCGTCTTGCCGGGCATGGTCCAGAAGGCCACCATGGGGAATTCGGAGAAGTCCACCCGGACGCCCCGGCCCGTGTCTTTGTGGCACAGGCGGACGGTCTTGGACCGCAGCCCCTGATAAATCAGGGTGTCTACCCGGTCGAACACGGCGTGGTCCAGTTCAATGGTGTCCGTGCGGTCCAGAGGGACGCCCCGCACACCGCTTTGCAAACAGCCGCCCTCGCCCGGCAGGATGGAGGCGGTATCCTCCGTCTGGTCAAACACCAGCCGGTAGTCCTCGAACCGCTCTCCCGCGCCCAGCGGGCACCGGAAGGCCGTGTGGGCGCCGATACAGAAGGGCATGGGGGCCGCGCCGGTGTTGGCGACGGTGAAGCGGGTGGCAAAGCCGTCCTCCCGCAGCTCATGGCGGACCCGCAGGGAGAACGGGAAGGGGTACTGGGCCAGCGTCTCCGCGCTCTCCCGGAGCCGGAACTCCACGAAGTCCTCCCCCTGCTCCGCCGCCTGAAATTCGCTCCGCCGGGCGAAGCCGTGGCGGGCCATCTCGTATGTCTTTCCGCCGATGTTGATCTTGCCGTCTTTCAGGCCGCCCACGATGGGAAACAGGACGGGACTCCGCCCGGACCAGTAGGCCGGGTCGCCGCCCCAGATGTACTCGGCGCCGTTCCGGTCCCGCAGGGAGACCAGCTCGCCGCCCAGGGTCTCCGCCCTGGCGGTGAGCCCGCCTTTCCGGAATGTCAGTTCCATGTCCGCTCCTCCTTACAGATGGTGGTCCCGCAGGAGCCGCTTGGCCTGCTCCCACAGCTCGTCGCTGACGGTCTGCACCACGGATACCTTCTGGACCAGCTCCGGCAGAGCCTTCACCACTTCCGCCTCCACCAGCGTCTCGTTGGTCAGGTCCGCCGAGGGACAGCCCGCGCACTGGCCCAGCAGCTTCACGTACAGCACGCCGTCCTCCAGATGGTCGATCTGAATCTCCCCGCCGTGGGCCCGGAGGGCGGGCCGGACCTGCTGGTCCAGAACGGCCTCGATGCGCTTCAAATCCTCACTCATGACTTTGTTCCTCCTTCTCCGCCGCCTTGGCCGCGGCGATCTCCTCCCGGATGCGGTGCCGAGTGTCGTCAAACAACAGCTCCTTGTTGTGCCGGAAATAGGCGTCACAGCCGAAGTTCTCCACGAACCAGGAGGTGTCGTATCCGGCGGTGACCTCCGTCACGAAGATCACCAGCTCCTGTCCCTGGCCGAAGGTCTGCTCCAGGAAGCGGAAGGCGTTGTCGAACTGGGCACCGGTCTCCGCGCCGAGAGTTCTCCGCTTCTCCACCTCGCCGCCGAACCAGCCCCGGACGGCGTCCATGGCCTCCGCCGGGGCGGTGATATCCTCCTTCGCCAGCCGCTGGCGGTAGTCCTCCAGAGCGCCCAACTCCAGCATCCCCAGGTCCCGGGTCTCCTTGTCCAGCTGGCCGGCCTCCTTCGCCTGCTTCAGCTTCTCCTGCCGCCGCCAGATCAGCTGGCCCAGCACCGCCTGGGGGGCGGCGTCCGCGATCTTGCCCTTGAACTCCGTCAGGGCACCGTGGAGGGCCGTGGTCAGGGCGTCCTGCCGCCGGGTGTTCCGGGCGGCCTCCGCCAGACGGCTCAGCACCAGCCCCATGACGGACAGCTTCTCGTCAAAGGGCGCCTCCCGCAGCTCCAGCACCGTGATATTCTGCCACGTGCCCTTCAGAATGTCGTCCACGTGGTAGGTCTTTTGGTATTTATAGTACAGCTCCAGATAGTTGGCGAAGTCCTTGGCGATGCGGGGCAGCTGGATGTACTGCCCCACCACCTCCCGGTCCACCCGGAGGCCCAGCTGCTCGTAGGCCAGAATCAGCTCGGAGAGGTCCTCCCAGCCCCGGGCGGTAGCGAACTGCAAACCGTCCACCGTGGTCTCGATGCGGTAGAAATTGTCCTTCTTGATGTCAAGATAGGAGATGACCGCGCCGTGGAGGCCCTTCCGGTAGGCGTACTCCTTCCAGACGGCGAAGTCCTCCGTGACGTCGATGCGCTTCACCCGGTCCAGCGTCACCACGTCGAAGTCCCGGACGGACTTGTTGTACTCCGGCGGGTTGCCCGCCGCCACGATGAGCCAGCCCTCCGGCAGACGCTGATTGCCGAAGGTCTTGCACTGCAAAAATTGCAGCATCATGGGCGCCAGGGTCTCGCTGACGCAGTTGATCTCGTCCAGAAAGAGGATGCCCTCCCGGATGCCCGTCCGCTCCATCAGCTGGTACACGGAGGCCAGAATCTCGCTCATGGTGTACTCCGTGACGGAGAACTCCTGCCCGCCGTAGGTGCGCTTTTCGATGAAGGGCAGGCCGATGGCGCTCTGGCGGGTGTGGTGGGTGATGGTGTAGGCCACGAGACCCACGCCCTCCTCCGCCGCGATCTGCTCCATGATCTGGGTCTTGCCGATGCCCGGAGGGCCCATCAGCAGCACGGGCCGCTGCCGGACCGAGGGGATCAGGTAATTCCCCAGGGCGTCCTTTTTGAGATACGCCTTCAGCGTGTTGGCGATCTCCTGCTTTGCCTGTTTGATGTTCATATCAGTAACTCCTTACAACTGGGGTAATTCATCCAAATCAACGAGGTCCGGCGTCTCCTCCGCCGTCTCCCGCACCGCCTTTTCCAATCCCGGCAGGTCCAGCACCAGCCGGATGGCCCAGGGCGGCATCTTCACGGACAACGGCGGCTCCTCCAAAAGGACAAAGGCCGTGTCGTAGGGCGGGCGCTTCTGGGGATAGACACCCATGCCGTCGGTGAAGTAGATCAGGCCCCGGAGCGAGGTGAAGGCCCCCGCCTTTTGCAGCTCCGCCACGTGCGCGAACACGGGGCGGAAGTCCGTGGCGCTGCCGCCGGCAAGCTGGAAGTGGTCCATGTAGTCCTTCAATTCCTCCAGGTCGTGGATGGCGGTGTCGGACCGGACCTGGTCGTCACACTGAATAATGCGGATGTTGACCTTCCGGGTGAAGGTCTCCGTGCTGCGGAGGATGGCATAGGTGCAGGCCAGGAACTGCCGCACCAGCTCGCCGGAGGTGGACATGGAGGTGTCCACCGCGATGACGAAGTCCTCGATGCGCTTCTCCTCCTTGGTCTCCGGCGGCTCCACCAGAGGCATGTTGCCGTAGAGCCGCAAGCCGTAGGTGTAGAAGATATAGTCAAAGGCGTCGCCGTCCACCGCCATGACCTCCCGGGGCACGGCGAACCGCCGCAGGAAGGCCCGGTAGTCCACGTCGTCCCGGACGGCCACCTGAATCTGCTCAAGGACGGCCTCACCGCCGGTGGCCTGGCCCGCCAGCACCGTCTCCATGCCGGTCCGGGTCTTTTCCGACAGGTCCTTCCACTTCTGGTCCTGCTGCTGGGACTGCTCCTGGCTGTCCTGCTGCTCCGGGTCCCAGAGGCCGTGGTCGTCCACCAGAAACCGCCGCTGGAGCTGGGCCACCTCATACTCCGGCAGGTGCAGCCGCAGCAGGCGGCGGTAGATGCCCTCGGCGGTCAGCACCGGCATGTCCCGCCGGCACTCGCCGTAGAACTTCTGCTTGATGGGCACCGTGCCCTCCCTGAGGCAGGGGTAGTCCAGCTCGTCCAGAATGCTCTCCACCGCCGCGTCGCAGGCCAGGTCCCACAGCTCCGGGACCTTGCCCTTCTTTTTCGCCAGATGGCGGAGCATACAGTGCAAAATCACGTGGAGATAGGCCCGATTGGTGAGCACCCGGCTGCGGAGATACCGGTCCGCCAGGTAGGACCCGTCGTAGTACAGCGTCTCGCCATCGGTGGCGAGGGACAGCGTCACCCCGCCGCCGGGCTGGAACCGCAGGGCGCACAGGGCCACGTCCAGATAGGGCAGGTTCATATACAGCTCATTGCGGGCGGTGAACAAAATCTCCTGCCCGATGGCGGAAAAATCCTTCTTTGCTTCCTCTTCCACGTCCCGGCCTCCTCTCTTGCGGGGATGCGGCGTGATGCCGCGCATTGTCACAGGTCAAAGGTCTTGTCCAGGCCGGAGGGGAAGCGCTTGTGCTGCTCCTCCAGCAAGATCGCCAGCGCCTCCGGGGCGCCCTCCTCCCGGGCCAGGGCGCAGGCGCCGGACAGCAGCTCCCGCGTGGGCTCCGTCCGCGCCAGCAGGAACCGCAGCCCCGCGGGGTCCCGCTCCGCCAGCAGCCAGCGCACCGCCTCGTCCGTGTGGTCCCGGAGATAGGCCGTGTACCGGCGCTCCGCCTGCTCCGTCAGCTCCACGGGATACCGCAGCCGCCACCAGGCCAGCCGCAGGGCCGCGCCGTCGTCGTGCTCCATGCCCAGATAGCTGCGCCACAGGCCGTCGTACTCCTTCATGGTCAGCTTCTTCTGGCGGAAGCAGTGGTGATAGGGATAGCCCGCGCCGTAGATGTTGTAGTCAAAGTGGTGGGCGGGGCAGTTCTCCTCGTAGACCTCCATGTACTCCGGGAACAGCAGACGGGCCGTCTGGCCGTCCGGCTCCGTGACGGTCACGTCCAGCTCCCGGCTGAGCTCGTCGGCGAAGTAGGCCAGGGACTCCCCCTGCTCCCCCGTCCGGGTCAGGTGGAAGGTGTCCAGCGCCCGGCAGTTCATCAGCGCCCCGCCGCCCCAGAAGGTCACACCGTCCCACAGGCGGAGGGTTTTGAGCCTGTCGCAGTTCAAAAAGGCGTAGTCCCCCACCCGGCGCAAGGACGGCGGCAGCGTCAGCTCCCGCAGGCCGTGGTTGTTCCAATCGGCGTCCGCCGCCACGGGGCCGCAGGTGACCTGCACCGCCTCCCCCTCCGCTTCCCCGGCGGTGGGGGCCAGGGCGTGATCGCCCAGGGCCGTCACCGGCAGGCCGAACAATTCCTCCGGCAGGGCGGCCCGCTCATCGCAGGTGACGGCCCGCAGCAACGTGACGCCCGCCGCCTCCCGGCGGATCACCAGTTTCCAGTTGTTGACGCCGCTGACGGTCTCCACAGGGCAGTTCCTCCCGGTTTCAGTCTAATCTCATGTAGTGTATCACAAAATCTCCCCGTTTCCTAGGGGCGGCGTCACAAAAAGAAATTTTCAGAACCCCCTTGACATTCTGTACATACTGTATATACTGTACATGTACAGTACGAACAGGAGTGACATCCATGGAGCTCATTATCCGAAACACGACAAACCAACCCATCTACGATCAGATCTGCTCCCAGATCAAGGCGCAGATCATCACCGGCCAGCTGACCCCCGGCGAGGCGCTGCCCTCCATCCGGGCGCTGGCCAAGGACCTGAAAATCTCCGTCATCACCACGAAGCGGGCCTACGACGAGCTGGAGGCCGAGGGCTTTCTCTACACCGTGGCCGGCAAGGGCTGCTTTGTGGCGGAGAAGAATCTGGACCTGGTCCGGGAGCAGCAGCTGAAGGACCTGGAGGCCCATCTGGCCGCCGCCGCGGAGCTGGCGAAAAGCTGCGGCGTCAGCCGGGAAGAACTGCACGAGATGCTGCGCATCCTGCTGGAGGAGGAAGAGCGATGAACGCCATCCAATTATCTCATATCAACAAGTCCTTCGGGGACTTTGCCATCCGGGACCTGTGCCTGGAGGTGCCCAGCGGTACCATCTGCGGCCTGGTGGGCGAAAACGGCGCCGGCAAATCCACCACCATCCGGCTTTTGATGGGCGCCCTGCGGCCCGACAGCGGCTCCGCCCGGGTGCTGGGCACGGACGTGTCCTCCCCGGAATTCCGGGCGGTGAAGGAGGACATCGGCGTGGTGCTGGACGAGGCCTACTTCCCCGAGTCCCTGAACGCCGTCCAGGTGGGCAGAATCATGGCCGGGACCTACCGCCGCTGGGACCAGGGGCGGTATGACGGCTATCTGAAGCGCTTTGACCTGCCATTGAAAAAGCAGTTCAAGGACTTCTCCCGGGGCATGCGGATGAAGCTGGCGATTGCCGTGGCATTGAGCCACCAGCCAAAGCTGCTGGTGCTGGACGAGGCCACTGCCGGACTGGACCCCATCGTCCGAGACGAGGTGCTGGACCTGTTCAACGAGTTCACCCGGGAGGAGGACCACTCCATCCTGATCTCCTCCCACATTTTGAGCGACCTGGAGAAGCTGTGCGACTACATCGCCTTTCTCCACAAGGGCGACCTGCTGTTCTGCGAGGAGAAGGACCGGCTGCTGGAGGAGTACGGCATTTTCGAGGACTCCAGGGAAAATCTGGACTGCCTGATGCCCGAGGCCGTGGTGGCCCGGGAGGAGACCCGCTACGGCGGCGTCCGGGCGCTGGTGCGGCGGGACCTGGCCCCCGCCGGGTTCCGGATGGAAAAGCCCTCGGTGGAGGATATCATCCTCTTTCTGGTGAAAGGAGCGAAAAACAGATGAAAGCCCTGCTGATGAAAGATTTCTATACGCTCTGGCGGCAGCTGAGAGTCTATCTGCTGGTGATGCTGGTCATCTCGGTGTTCAACGGCTCCTTCGGCAACATTTTCATCACCATCTGGGCAGCCCTGCTGCCCTACACCGCCATGGCCTATGACGAGCGGAGCAAGTGGGACCAGATGGCCGCCATGATGCCCTACTCCACCCGGGACATCGTGGTGAGTAAATACGTGATGGGCTGGCTGTGCACGGCTGCGGCGGCGCTGTTCGCCATGGTCCTCCAGCTGCTCCAGACCGTGCTGGGCTCCCCCCTGGCCGCCTTCGCCCCCGTGGACAATCTGATGGGCTGCTGCGCCAGTCTGTGCGTGTTGGCCATCACATTGCCGCTGATGTTCCGCTTCGGCGTGGAAAAGGGACGGCTGATGATGTTCCTCATCATCTTCCTGGTCTGCGGCTCCGCCGGGGCCCTGTCCTCCATCGCCATCTCCGTGGACCATACCGCCGGGGGCCTCTCCGGGCCCTTCGCCGCTCTGATGGCGGTCCTCCCCATCGCCGCCGCGGCGCTGACCGCTGTGTCCGTGCCGCTGTCCATGAAGTTCTATGCCCGGCGGCAGGCATAAGCGCCGCCCCGCAAAAAAGCCACCGGCAATGCCGGTGGCTTTTCCTGTATGTCTATGCCGCTTCCGCCGCCGGGACGTCGGCCCGGTACAGCCGGAGGGCCCACAGGCAGACCAGCGCCGCGAACACCGCCATGCATGCCTCCGAGGTCCAGAGGGTGATGACGCCCCGCTGGTACAGGGCGGCGAACACGTCCATCCCGGCGTGGAGCAGAATGGCGGCGGGGTACAGCCACCGCTTTCCCGGCCGCTTCACCGCCTGGAACACCAGGACGCTGAGGGCGATGTGGAGGCAGATGGCCACCAGCCGCTCCACGCCCACCACCAGGAAATACGATGCCGGAGCCGCCAGCGCGGCGGGCGTGGCCGCCAGGGCGTCGCCCGTCAGGGTCCCGGCGTTGTACTGGAGGGCCGGCACCAGATTCATCACCGCCGCGACGCCGCCCAGCAGCAGGGACTCCAGCCCGCCGTGGCCGATGCCGTACATGACGCCGGTCTCCCGGCCGTCCCGCCCTTTCAGCAGAAAGCGGAACCCCGCCAGCCGCCCGGTCTCCTCAAAGATGCCGGCGGCCAGGATGCCGTAGAGCACGTAGGCCCAGGTGTGGGACATGATGAAGCCGTCGGGCCGCAGGAGCAGCAGGTGCGGGATCTGCTCCAGCACCAGGGCGAACAGGAAAAACATGGCCGCCCCCACCACGGCCCCCCGCCAGGGCGCCCCGGTCCTTTTTCTCCACAGAAGCAGCAGCACGACAGGCGCCCCAATGACCAGTACCACGCTGAGTACCATGGCGCCGATTTGCAAGCCAGAAAACATAGAAATTATCTCCCTCCGTTTCAGGATAGCACCAGCGTAAACCATCCAGCAGGGGGAATGTCAAGAGAAAACCCGAAAAAAACATCCCGGATGTCAGCCATCCGGGATATTTTTTTCAAATCCGTTTTGCACGAATTCACTTCGGGCAAAACACCTCTGCCCGCCGAAGCGACTCCCCCGCCGTGCGGGGGAGAGGGGGGTATCGAAACCGTTGTGCCGCCGCAGGCGGCGCGGCGGTTTCGTATCTAGGGGGGATGAAATCCCCCCTGGAGTGCGCCTTAGCCCCACAACGCCGACAGCATCGGAATGACCTGCTTCTTCCGGGACATGATCTTGGGCAGGAACGCCGCGTTCGCGTCCTCGCTCTTGATGTTGAACGCCTGCCGGATGGTCTCCTCGTCGCCCACGTACAGAAGCTGGGTGCCCTCCAGCAGCACATCCGTGATCATCAGCACCACCGTGTCCAGGTGCTTGTTCTTCCGGATGGTCCGCATGACCTCCAGAAACTCCTCCTTGCGGCCCAGCAGGCGGTCGGAGTCCATGCAGGTGATCTGGCTCACCGCCAGGTCGTGGCCGGCGATGTGGAACTCCTTGTAATCCGTGCGGAGCATGGCGTCCACGCTCTTGTCGTCCCCGCAGGTGGCGGAGAAGATCGCCTGGCCCAGCTCGTCCAGGGACACGTTGGCGATGCGGGCCATGCGGTGGGCCACGTCGATGTCCCGCTGGGTGCAGGTGGGGGACTTGAACATGACCGTGTCGGACACGATGGCCGCGGCCATCAATCCCGCCATCTTCGCCGTGGGCATCAGGCCCTTTTCCTGGTACATGCCCGCCACGATGGTGGTGGTGCTGCCCACGGGCTCGTTGCGGACGTAGATGGGGTTCTTCGTCTCGATATCCGCCAGACGATGGTGGTCCACGATCTCCAGAATCTCCGCCTGGTCCAGGCCCACCACGGACTGGGCCTTCTCATTGTGGTCCATCAGCACCACCCGCTTCCGGCGGGGGCGCAGCAGATGATAGCGGGACAGCGTGCCCACGACCCGCTCCTCCTCGTCCAGGATGGGATAGGAGCGGAAGCGGGTCTCCAGCACAGCCTCCTGCACATCGTCGATGTAGTCGTTCAGATGGAAGCAGACCAGGTCCTTGCTCTTGCAGATACGGCTGATGGGCAGGGCGTGGCAGATCAGGCGCACGGCCCGGTAGGCGTCATAGGGGGTGGAGACGACGCAGGTGTCCGTGTCCAGGTCCAGCAGCTCCTGGCTGACCTCCGCCTGGCAGACGATGACGCAGTTCACCCGCAGCTCCAGGGCCCGGCGGATCATGTCCGGCTGGTCGCCGCAGATGACAATGCTCTCCCGGTCCGAGAACATCAGGTTCTCCCGGCCGGCGGGCAGGGCCACCGTCACCTCGCCGGAGATCTCATCCACCATCTCGCCGCCCTCGTTGAGAATCTTGCCCTCCAGCACCGACAGCAGGTTGTACACCGGAAGGCTCTGCACCATGGGGTTGCGGACGGAGATCATGTCGTAGTTGGCCACGTCTCCGGCGGAGAGCATGCCGTACAGGGTGCCGTCCTCGTTGGCCACGGGGATGGCGGAAATTTTGTTGCTCTGCATCAGCTGCCAGCCCCGGCTGATGGTGGCGGCGGCGGACAGGGTGGGCGGCGTGTCGTAGTCCAGGTCCCTGACCTGGGTGCGCAGGTCGCTGATCAGCTGGGGCGGCTGGAAGCCGAACCGGTCCAGCACGATCTGGGTCTCATCGCTGATCTGGCCCAGGCGGGCGGCCTTGTACTCCCGGCTGCCCAGGGCGTTTTTCAAAGCCGCGTAGGCCATGGCGGACACGATGGAATCCGTGTCCGGATTGCGGTGGCCGGTGATGTAGATAGTATCCATAAACTTGCTGCTCCTTTGGAATGATCGTCCGGGGTTCCCAGGCTCCGGTCCGTTTCCCCGCGCGTCCGCGCGGTCTTGGGCTGACGGCCTAGTGACAGTATGATTATGCTGCCCCGGCCGGACTTTGTCAATCTCCGCCGCCACGAAAGTTTCCCGTTTTACTTCCGTTGTTTCGTGCTTTTTACGCAAATTTTATCCAGTGGAATTCGTTTTTGTCTCGCGTATACGTATGTGAAAAAGCGACCCGCAAATTGCGGGCCTCTCTCAGCTTGTCGAAAAAATTTTTTTGACAAGCTGAGCAAGTTTTTCAGAACTTAATAAGCTCTGAAAAACTTATGATTGAAAGCGAAAGACACCCCTCCTGGGTTTCTTTCGCAGCTATCTTCCTTCCCGTCACATAAAATTTCCGGAGTTATCGACAGATTAACAGCGGCCCGCAAATTGCGGGCCGCTGTCCCTCATCATCGGTTTTCCAGATACGCCTCGATGGCCTCGCCCATGAAGTGGGCGGTGCCGTCGCCGAAGCTGTCCAGATGCTCGGCGAAGCGGTCGTCCGCGCCGTACAGCCAGGCCAGCCGCCGCAGCTTTTCCTCGTCGCAGCCGTTGTGGTACTCCGCCAGATGGTCCCGCCAGCGGACCACCAGCGCCCGGGCCTCCGGGCTGGCGGGGTCCCCCTTCTTCGCCTCGGCGGCAAAGGCCGTCAGGATGGCGTCGGCGGCCTCCTGCTCCGGGCTTGCGCCTACATAACTTGCCATGTGTTTTTCCTCCCTATGCGGCGCTCACAGGACGATCAGGTCCTTGGGTGCCTTGGTGATATTCCGGCAGCCGGTCTCCGTCAGCAGGATGACATCCTCGATGCGGACGCCCAGCCTTCCCGGCAGATAGATGCCCGGCTCCGCCGAGATCACCGCGCCGGCGGGCAGCGGTTTTTCGTTCATGGGGGAGGCGTTGGGTGCCTCGTGGATCTCCACGCCCACGCCGTGGCCGAAGCTGTGGCCGAAATAGGCCCCGTAGCCCGCCGCGCTGATGACGGCCCGGGCCGCACCGTCCACCTCCCGGCCGGTGAGCCCGGCCCGGGCGGCGGCGATGCCCGCCTCCTGGGCGGACAGGACCGTCCGATAGACCGTTTGCATCTCCTCCGTGGCAAAGCCCACCGCCACCGTCCGGGTCATGTCGGAACAGTAGCCGTGGTACACGCAGCCAAAGTCCATGGTGACGAACTCGCCCTGCTGGATGGTCTTCTCCGAGGGGACGCCGTGGGGCAGGCTGCCGTTGGGGCCGGAGACCACGATGGGGTCGAAGGACATGTCCGACGCGCCGTAGTGGAGCATCAGGTATTGCAGCCGGGCGGCGATCTCCTTCTCCGTGACGCCGGGGCGAATCTCCTCCAGGATGTCCTCCAGGGCCCGCTCCGCGATGCGCTGGGCCGCCACCATGGCCTCCAGCTCCTCCTCGTCCTTGACCATGCGCAGCTGCCACAGCAGGTCCGTGGCGGGCACCAGGTCGCAGGACAGCGCCTTGCGGTAGCGCTCATGGTCCTGGACGGTCATATAGGCGTCCTCAAAGCCCATCCGCCGGATGTGCTGCTCTGTGACAGCCTCCTCCAGCAGGGCCCCGTAGCCCCGGCCGTGGCCGATCTCCCGGACCTCCGCCCCCTGAACATACCGCAGGGCGGCCTCCGTATAGCGGGAGTCGGTGAAGTAGTAGGCCTTCTTAGCCGTCACCAGGGCCACGCCGTCGGTCCCGTAGGAGTGAAAACCGGAGGCGTAGAAGCGGTTGGCCTCCCCGGTCAGGAGCATGGCGTCCAGGCCATGGCCCTCCAGCTGCGCGGCAATTTTCTGAAAATGATTCATGCTTGTCCTTTCCAATTACATGCACGGGTTTCGTATCACTATTAAATTAAGGTATTT
Source organism: uncultured Clostridia bacterium (assembly GCA_945864305.1). GTDB lineage: Bacteria > Bacillota > Clostridia > Oscillospirales > Oscillospiraceae > Oscillibacter. The sequence continues at coordinate 15,508 of CAMBAJ010000008.1, forward strand.
AATCGGAAGCCTCCATCTTTTCCACCGCGGCCTTCACAAAGCCGTAAAACAGCGGATGCGGCCGGTCAGGCCGGCTCTTGAACTCGGGGTGGAACTGGGCGCCCACGAACCAGGGGTGCTCCGGAATCTCCACGATCTCCACCAGGCGGCCGTTGGGGGACAGGCCCGCCAGGACCATGCCCTTGGCGGTCATCTCGTCCCGGAAGTCGTTGTTGAACTCAAAGCGGTGGCGGTGGCGCTCGGAAATCTCCGCCACGCCGTACAGCTCCCGGCTGTGGGTCCCCTCGGTCAGGACGCAGGGGTACTTGCCCAGCCGCATGGTGCCGCCCTTGTCGGTGACGTTCATCTGGTCCGGCATCAGATCGATGACCGGGTGCTTCGTGGTCTCAGAGAACTCGGAGGACGTGGCGTCATCGTAGCCCAGGACATGGCGGGCGAACTCGATGACCGCCATCTGCATGCCCAGGCAGATGCCGAAGTAGGGGATGTTGTTCTCCCGGGCGTAGCGGCAGGCGGAGATCATGCCCTCGATGCCCCGGTCGCCGAAGCCGCCGGGCACCAGAATGCCGGTGCAGCCCGCCAGCCGCTCCGCCGCGTTGGCGTCGCTGACCTCCTCGGAGTTCACCCACTCGATGTCCACCACGGCATCGTTGGCGGTGCCGGCGTGGTTCAGGGACTCCACCACGGAGAGGTAGGCGTCGTGGAGCTGGGTGTACTTGCCCACCAGGGCGATGCGCACCTGCTTGTGGGCGGCCTTCTCCCGCTGGACCATGGCGCTCCACTCCCGCAGGTCCGGCTGGTGGGTGATGAGGCCCAGCTTGCGGCAGACCACCTCGTCCAGGCCCTCCTTCGCCATCAGCAGGGGCACTTCATACAGTGTCTCCGCCGTGGTGTTCTGGATGACGCAGTCCGGCTCCACATTGCAGAACAGGGCGATCTTCCGGCGGACGTCCTCGGTGATGGGCGCGTCGCAGCGGCAGACCAGAATGTCCGGCTGGATGCCCAGGGAGAGCAGTTCCTTGACGGAGTGCTGGGTGGGCTTGCTCTTCAGCTCGCCGGAGCCGGGAATCTGGACGATCAGGGGCACGTGGATGAACAGCACGTCGCCGTGGGGCCGCTCTGCCGCCACCTGCCGGATGGCCTCCAGGAAGGGCTGGGACTCGATGTCGCCCACGGTGCCGCCGATCTCGGAGATGACCACGTCCACGTTCTCGTCGGCCATGGCGTAGATGCGGCTCTTGATCTCATTGGTGATATGGGGGATGATCTGGACCGTGGCGCCCAGATAGTCGCCCCGGCGCTCCCGGTTCAGGACGGACCAGTAAATTTTACCGGAGGAGATGGAACTGTTCCCGGACAGGTCCTCGTCCACGAACCGCTCGTAGTGGCCCAGGTCCAGGTCTGTCTCCGCGCCGTCGTCGGTCACGAAGACCTCACCGTGCTGATAGGGGCTCATGGTACCGGGGTCCACATTGATATAGGGGTCGAATTTCTGGTTGCGCACCCGGACGCCCCGCTGCTTCAGCAGCCGTCCCAGAGACGCCGCGCAGATACCCTTGCCCAGGCCCGACACCACGCCGCCGGTCACAAATACAAATTTCGTTGACATGCCTCTCACCTTACCTTTTCACACAATTATTGACCATTTTCAGAATCATACGCAGTTCGTTGCCCGATTTATTTTCGCCGCGGCGCGCCCCAGGGCGGTATCTCTTGCCGCTTTGCGGCAATTCACCTTCTGTACGTGGCGAAAATACCTCGACCCAGCCTCGGCCCAGAGGAACGGGCCTCGGCAGACCCGGCGGTATGATGCCGGGCCAGCCGCCTTGGGCGGCGTTCACCAGTGACCGACGTCACTGGTGGGGGGGATTTAAAGGGGGGACCTGTCCCCTCTTTATCACAAATAAAAAATCACCGTCGGACCATTTTTGCGGCTAAGAATCCCAGTCTCTTTCGGGACTCTCAGCTGCGATCCGCGGTGTCGCTCGTCTGTTCGATTATCGTCGCTCTGCGGCCCTGCCGCAAACCGCTGCCAAAGCACTTCGAAAAATACTTTCTCACTATATCACCGCCGTTTTTGATTGTCAACGCTCCTCTTTTCCCATTCCCTCCAAATTTTTTCGCAATTCGCACAAGGTCAAAAAATTCCGTCTCCCGGCCATTTCCGGCCGTTTTTCCATCGTGTCTGTCTCTTACGCCGGAAAACGCCCCATTTATTTTGTATAAAATGACGATTGACTTTATCTCTTTAAAGCTGTATGTTGTAAAAGCAATCTAAGATTTGCCAGTGGGCGGAAAGGAGTTTCACGATGCGTCGCGTGGTTATTCGTCCCCAGCGGTCCGCTCTGGACTCCTATTATTACTTTAGCAAGGTCCGCTACGCGGGCCGTTTTCCGCGCACCCTGTCACCGTCCGACTGTGCATGACCGCCGTATGAAGAGCGGCCCTGTCCAGACGGACAGGGCCGTTTTTTATAGTGTCCCTTGCAATTCATACCGAAATTTCAAGTAAGGAGAACAAAACGATGAAAAAGAAGCTGCTTGCACTGACTCTGGCCGCTCTGATGGTCATGAGCCTCGCCGCCTGCGGCGGTTCCAAGGAAGAACCCGCCGCCGAGACCCCCGCCGAAACCGAACAGACCGAAACCCAGGAACCCGCCGCTGAGACCTACAAGGTCGGCATCTGCCAGCTGGTCCAGCACGAGGCGCTGGACGCCGCCACCCAGGGCTTCATCGACGCCCTGAATGAGAAGCTGCCCGGCCAGGTGGAGATCGACAACCAGAACGCCTCCAACGACATCCCCATGTGCTCCACCATCGTCAACCAGTTCATCGCCGCTGACGTGGACCTGATCATGTGCAACGCCACCCCCGCCCTGCAGGCCGCCGCTGCCGCCACCACCACCATCCCCATCCTGGGCACCTCTGTCACCGAGTACGGCGTGGCCCTGGGCATCAGCAACTTTGACGGCACCGTGGGCGGCAACATCTCCGGCACCTCCGACCTGGCTCCTCTGGACCAGCAGGCCGCGATGATCCAGGAGCTGTTCCCCGACGCCAAGACCGTGGGTCTGATCTACTGCTCCGCCGAGGCCAACAGCCAGTATCAGGTGGACGTGGTCAAGGCCGAGCTGGAAAAGCTGGGCTACACCGCCACCCTGTACTCCTTCTCTGACTCCAACGATCTGGCCGCCGTCACCGAGAGCGCCGTGGCCGCCTCCGACGTGATCTACGTCCCCACCGACAACACCGTGGCCGCCAACACCGGCATCATCGACAACATCTGCCGTCCCGCCAAGGTCCCCGTCGTCGCCGGCGAGGAGGGCATCGTCAAGGGCTGCGGCGTGGCCACCCTGTCCATCAGCTACTATGACATCGGCTACAAGACCGGTGAGATGGCCGCCCAGGTCCTGACCGGCGAGGCCGACATCTCCACCATGCCCATCGAGTACGCGCCTCAGTTCACCAAGAAGTACAACGCTGAGATCTGCGCCGACCTGGGTCTGGAGATTCCCAGCGACTACGTCGCCGTCGAGTAATTTTTCGGCAGGTTTTTTGAAAAAGCAGCGGGAAAGGGCTTCCCTTTCCCGCTGCCTTTTGCTAATATGTTGATATCTATCAACACTTTTGGGGGAAGATACATATGAATCCAATCGCGCTTCTCAACTCGCTCCCCGGCGCGGTCTCACAGGGACTGATCTGGGGCATCATGGCCATCGGCGTCTACCTCACCTATAAGATTCTGGATGTGGCGGACCTGACGGTGGACGGCACCATGTGCACGGGCGGTGCCGTGTTTATCATGCTGACCATGGCCGGCTGGTCCATTCCCGCCGCGCTGCTGGCCTCCTTCGCGGCCGGTATGCTGGCGGGTCTGGCCACGGGCCTTCTCCACACCGCCTGCGGCATCCCCGCCATTCTCTCCGGCATCCTGACCCAGCTGGCTTTGTACTCCGTGAACCTGCGGATCATGGGCAAGGCCAACCAGCCCATCAACGCCAACAACTACAAGCTGCTGGTGTCCTCCCGGAACGTAAAGGTCCTGTCCGTGGAGAACCCCATCCTGGTGGTGGGCATCGTGTGTCTCGTGGTCATCGCCCTGCTGTACTGGTTCTTCGGCACGGAGCTGGGCTGCGCCCTCCGCTCCACCGGCTCCAACCCCGCCATGAGCCGGGCCCAGGGCATCAACACCAACTTCACCACCGTTCTGGGCCTGATGCTCTCCAACGGCCTGGTGGCCCTGTCCTCCGCTCTTTTGAGCCAGTATCAGGGCTTTGCCGACGTCAGCATGGGCCGCGGCGCCATCGTCATCGGCCTGGCCGCCGTCATCATCGGCGACGTGATCTTCGGCAAGGTCTTCACCAACTTCGCCCTGAAACTCCTCAGCGTGGTCATCGGCTCCGTCATCTACTACACCGTGTACTCCCTGGTCATCTGGCTGGGCATGAGCGGCGACGACATGAAGCTCATCACCTCCCTGATTGTGGCCCTGTTCCTGTCCATTCCCTACTGGAAGGGCAAGTACTTCAGCAAGCCCGCCAAGAAAGGAGGCGCCGCAAATGCTTGAGATCAAAGAAATCTGGAAGACCTTCAACGCCGGCACCGTCAACGAAAAGCAGGCCCTCCGGGGCGTCAGCCTGACCCTGAACGACGGCGACTTCTGCACCGTCATCGGCGGCAACGGCGCCGGTAAGTCCACCATGCTCAACGCCGTGGCCGGCACCTGGACCGTGGATTCCGGCACCATCTCCATCGGCGGCACCGACGTCACCCGCCTGCCGGAGTACAAGCGGGCCAAGTTCATCGGCCGCGTGTTCCAGGACCCCATGCTGGGCACCGCCCCCACCATGCAGATCATCGAAAATCTGGCGCTGGCGGCCCGCCGGGGCCAGACCCGCAGTCTGAAGTGGGGCATCACCAAGGCCGAGAAGGAGCGGTATCAGGAGCTGCTCCGGGGCCTGGACCTGGGTCTGGAGGACCGGCTCACCAGCAAGGTGGGCCTCCTGTCCGGCGGCCAGCGCCAGGCGCTGACGCTGCTGATGGCCTCTTTGCAGAAGCCCAAGCTGCTGCTTCTGGACGAGCACACCGCCGCCCTGGACCCCAAGACCGCCGCCAAGGTGCTGGAGCTCTCCGACCGCATCGTGGAGGAGAACCACCTGACCACCATGATGGTCACCCACAACATGAAGGACGCCATCGTCCACGGCAACCGGCTGATCATGATGTATGACGGCCGCATCGTCATCGACGTCTCCGGCGAGGAGAAGAAGAAGCTGACGGTCCCCCAGCTGCTGGACCTGTTCAGCAAGGTCAGCGGCAGCGACGAGGCCGACGACAAGCTGCTGCTGTCCTGATTTTTCCCGGTTTTTCATGAGATTTCGCTCCCCCGGGCGGTGCTTCCGCCCGGGGGGGAATTGTTATCCCTTTACCGCGCTGACGCAAATTTGTGCAATTTGGGGGTTGACAATCGTCCGCCGTGTGCGTATAATGCAAAGCAATCAAACAAACCAAACCGATGAGCAAGAGGAGTACCTGGTCAGGTCACCTTTCAGAGAGCCGTGGATGGTGGGATCACGGCAGAGAACTTTCCAGCGAATGGACTTGCGAGGGCAGAGCGAACGGGCGGACGCCTCAGTAGCGGCTGACGGGGACCGCACCCGTTACCAGCGCGGCACGGATGGATGTCCGTGAGACGAGCGGGCGCTATGCGCCAACTTGGGTGGTACCGCAGGATTCAGAGTCTTGTCCCAATGATGGGATGAGGCTTTTATTTTTTTCCCGGGAGGTCCATGACATGAGACGGCTGACAAAACGATGGTGACGCCGCTGACTTACAGTTTCAGACGCACCGCAAACTGCCATACAACAATTTTACAATCACAATCTTTCAGATAGGAGAATCGATCATGAAAAACTTCAAGAGATTTGCTTCCGCCATTCTGGCTCTGACCCTGGCCCTGTCCCTCACCGCCTGCGGCGGCTCCAAGGAGACCGCCTCCGACGCCCCCGCTGATTCCGGCGATTCCGCCCCCGCCGAGGAGACCGCCAAGGTCTACAAGATCGGCATCTCCCAGTACGGCGAGCACGCCTCCCTGGACAACTGCCGGGAGGGCTTCCTCCAGGGTCTGGCCGAGGCCGGTCTGGTGGAGGGCACCGACTTTGAGGTGGACTACCAGAACGCCGGATTCGACGACTCCATCGCCACCCAGATCGGCCAGAGCTTCTCCGCCGAGGATGTGGACCTGATGGTCGCCATCGCCACCCCCTCCGCCACGGCCTGCTACGCCGCCGCCGAGGACAAGGACATCCCCGTCATCTTCACCGCCATTACCGACCCCGTCCAGGCCAAGCTGGACTCCGGCAACGTCACCGGCACCTCCGACAAGCTGCCCGTGGAGGCCCAGCTGGACCTGATCCGTCAGATGCAGCCCAACGCCAAGACCATCGGCATCATCTACACCACCAGCGAGCCCAACTCCGTCTCCGCCATCGCCGAGTACCAGGAGAAGGCCCCCGACTTCGGCTTTGAGATCGACGCCATCGGCGTCACCGCCCAGTCCGAGGTCACCCAGGCCGCCGACACCCTGATCTCCCACAAGGTGGACTGCATCTCCAACCTGACCGACAACAACGTGGTGGGCGTCCTGGCCGCCATCCTGGAAAAGACCAACGAGGCCGGTATCCCCATCTACGGCTCCGAGGTGGAGCAGGTGAAGCTGGGCTGCGTGGCCTCCGCCGGTATCGACTACGTCCAGCTGGGCATCCAGACCGGCAAGATGGCCGCCAAGGTCCTGACCGGCGAGGCCACCTGCCAGGACCTGCCCTATGAGACCATCGAGGAGTACGGCATCTACATCAACTCCGACATGCTGGACGCCATGGGCATCACCCTCCCCGACGAGATCGCCGCCAAGGCCGTGGAGGCCAGCGAGGCCTGATTTTCACACCAACATCATAAGGAGCTGTTTTCATGAAACTTGTCACGTATCAGTATGACGGCATCGAGCGCGTGGGCGCCCTGACAGCGGACGGCGCCGCCATCCTCCCCCTGCCCTATCCCGACATGAATACCCTCATCGAATCGGCTTCCTTCGCCGACCTGCTCTCTGCCGCCAGCGCGGCAGAGAGCTCTGGCGCTTCTGTGCCGGCGGCGGAGGCGGTCCTGTGCGCTCCCATCCCCCGGCCCCGGCAGGACATCATCTGCCTGGGCATGAACTACCGGGACCACCTGACCGAGGCCGCCAACTACGACAGCGCCTTCGCCAAGGAGCGGCCCGTCACCGTGTACTTCTCCAAGCGGGTCAGCCAGGCCGTGGCGCCGGAGGGCTTCATTGAGCGCCACGCAGGTCTGACAGAGCGGCTGGACTATGAGAACGAGCTGGCCGTCATCCTCGGCAAGACCGCCCGGGACGTGAAGGCCGCCGACGCGGCGGACTACATCTTCGGCTACACCATCGTCAACGACGTGTCCGCCCGGGAGGTCCAGACCGCCCACAAGCAGTTCTACTTCGGCAAGAGCCTGGACGGCTTCACCCCCATGGGCCCCTGCATCACCACGGCGGACGAGATCGCCTTCCCCCCGGCGCTGACGCTGACCACCCTGGTCAACGGCGAGCTCCGGCAGAACTCCAACACCAGCCTGCTCCTCAACAGCATCGCCGAGATCATCGAGGAGCTGTCCTCCGGCATGACCCTGCTACCCGGCACCATCATCGCCACCGGCACCCCCGCCGGCGTGGGCATGGGCTTTGATCCCCCGAAATTCCTGGCCTCCGGCGACGTGGTGGCGTGCACCATCGAGGGCATCGGCACCCTGCGGAACACCGTCCGCTGATCTCAAACCCAAACAAGGAGGGTCTCGCCATGCAGGACCTCATCATCAGCACCCTGACCCAGGGTCTGATTTACGCGCTGATCTCCTTCGGCGTCTACATCACCTATTCCATTCTGGACTTCCCGGACCTGGGCGTGGACGGCACCTTTCCCCTGGGCGCCGCCGTCACGGCGGTTCTTCTGATCAGGGGCGTCAACGCCTGGCTGACCCTGCCCCTGGCCATGCTGGCGGGAGCTCTGGCGGGCCTGTTCACCGGCTTCATCCATGTGAAGTTCCGCATCCGGAACCTGCTGGCGGGCATCATCACCCAGACGGCCCTGTTCTCCATCAACCTCCAGATCGCCGGCTCCAACCTGACGGTGGACCGGGGGACGGACACCATTTTCACCTCCGCCCCGGTGATGGCCCTGATGGGAAACAGCAATAACATGACCCGCAAGCTGGTGGTGTCTCTGCTGCTGATCCTGGTGGTGAAGCTGCTGCTGGATCTGTATCTGCGGACCAAGTCCGGCCTGCTGCTGCGGGCCGTGGGTGATAATGGCGGCCTGGTCACCTCCCTGGCCAAAGACAAGGGCCGGGTGAAGATTCTGGGCCTGGTGATCGCCAACGCTCTGGTGGCCCTGGGCGGCTGCGTGGTCTGTCATGAGCAGCGGAGCTTCTCCGCCACCATGGGAACCGGCCAGCTGGTCTATGGTCTGGCGGCAGTCATTATCGGCATTTCCCTCATGAACTATTACAGTGCCTCCCCCCTTGCCCGGAGACTGCGGAAGCACAAGGGTCTGGGCTGGCTGGCCTCTCCCGCCGGCACCACCGCTGTGATCCTGGGCAGCATTCTCTACAAGCTGTGCATCCAGCTGGCCCTGAGCATGGGTCTGCCGGCCAATATGATGAAGCTGATCACCGCCCTGCTGTTTTTGCTGGTGCTGGTGCTGTCCGGACGGAAAGGGGAGGAGATTATCCATGCTTGAGCTGCGCAACATCACCAAGGTCTATAACCCCGGCACCGTCACCGAGCAGACCCTGTTCCGTGACTTTTCCCTCACCGTGGAGGAGGGGCAGTTCGTGTCCATCGTGGGCAGCAACGGCAGCGGCAAGACCTCCCTGCTGAACATCATCTGCGGCTCCATCCCCATCGAGGGCGGCGACGTGCTGGTGGGCGGTCAGAGCATCTCCAGGCTGAAAGACTACCAGCGCTACGCCACCATGGGCCGGGTCTACCAGAACCCGGCGGCGGGCACCTGCCCCAACCTGACCATGCTGGAGAACCTGTCCCTGGCGGACAACAAGGGCAAGTCCTTCGGCCTTGGGCGGGGCGTGAACCGCAAGCGCGTGGACTTCTATCGGGCGCAGCTCCAGTCCCTGGGGCTGGGGCTGGAGGATAAGCTGGACGTGAAGATGGGCGCCCTGTCCGGCGGCCAGCGGCAGGCCGTGTCCCTGCTGATGGCCACCATGACGCCCCTGCACTTCCTGATCCTGGACGAACACACCGCCGCCCTGGACCCCAAGACGGCGGAGATCATCATGGAGCTGACGGACAAGGTGGTCCGGGAGAAGAAGCTCACCGCCATGATGGTGACCCACAACCTGCGCTACGCCGTGGAGTACGGCGACCGGATTTTGATGATGGACCGGGGCCACGTGGTCCTGGACCGGGCCGGGGCGGAGAAGCAGGCCACCTCCATCGACGACATTCTGGGGATGTTCAACCAGATTTCTCTGGAGTGCGGGAACTGAAAAACACGGACGGCCGCCCGAGGGCGGCCGTCCTTTTTTACGCCGAACAGAACCGGGCGGCCCGCGTTTGCGGACCGCCCGGTTCGTATATAGGGGGAGAGTTTGGGAGTTCTGTTTCAGCTTACTTCGCAGCAGCCTTGTTCTTGGCCTTGCCGGTGATGGCGTCCATCAGGACAGCGATAGCGCCGTCGCCGGTGACGTTGCAGGCAGTGCCGAAGGAGTCCTGGGCGATATACAGGGCGATCATCAGGCCCTGCATGGTGGCGTCGAAGTGCAGCATGGACTCCAGAATGCCCAGAGCGGCCATGACAGCGCCGCCGGGGACGCCGGGAGCGGCGACCATGGTGATGCCCAGCATCAGGATGAAGGGGAACATCTTGGCGAAGCTGACGGGCTGACCCAGCATCATCATGACGGCGATGGAGCAGCTGGTCAGGGTGATGGTGGAACCGGACAGGTGAATGGTGGCGCACAGGGGGCAGACGAACTCAGCAATGGCATCGGACACGCCGTTCTTCTTGGTGCACTGCACGGTGACGGGGATGGTGGCGGCGGAGGACTGGGTGCCGATGGCGGTGGTGTAGGCGGGGATCATGTTCTTGATCAGGCCGAAGGGGTTCTTCTTGGCGACAGTACCGGCAATGAAGTACTGGACCACGATGATGACGCAGTGCAGGACGATGACCACGACGAAGACCTTGACGAAGGAGGTCATCAGCTCCACGATGGTGCCGGCGTAGGCCAGCTTGGCGAAGATGCCGTAGACGTGGATGGGCAGCAGGGGGATGATGACGCTGGCCACCAGCTTGTTGATGATCTCAGCGAAGTCGTTCATGGCGTTCTTCAGGGTGACGTTCTTGATGGCGGCCATGCCCAGGCCCAGGACGAAGGCGATCAGCAGTGCGCTCATGACGCCCATGATGGCGGGCATCTCGATGGTGAACAGGGAGCTGACCACGGTATCCTCCGCGTTCTCGGCGTCAGCCACGAACATATCGGCGTTGACCAGCATGGGGAACAGGGCCATATCCACAAAGAAGGCCAGGGAGCCGGCCACGATGGTGGACAGGTAGGCGATGCCGGTGGTCTGTGCCAGGGTCTTGCCGGCGCCGGCGCCCAGATCAGCGATACCGGGGGCGACGAAGCCGATGATGATCAGAGGAATGCAGAAGCTCAGGAAGTTGCCGAAGATGCTGTTGTAGGTGGCGCCGAGGCGGATGATGAACTCACCGGCGCCGCCCATTTTCTGTGCGGCAAAGCCCACAATAATACCGAGGACAATGGCGATGATGAGTTTGGGCAGCAAGCCCAGCTTTTTCTTTTGCTTTTCCATGTTTTCCTTTGGTCCCCGGCCTTTCTCTCCGGAGACCCCCCTCCTTGTTATTTTATTGTTTGCCGAGGTGATTTGTTATGATTTGCTCAGCAAAGAATAACCCTTGGAAACAAGTGCCTGCTCGATCTCAGCCACATGCTGGCCGTTCCGGGTCTCCAGGACCATGGACACGATGCAGGCGCCCACGTCGGAGTGCTTATCCTCGCGGGCATGGTTGATGCTGACGATGTTGGCGCCGGTCTCAGACACCACCTGCAGCAGCTGGATCAGGCTGCCGGGCTTGTCGACGACCTTGGTGGAGATTTCGGCGATGCGACCGGACTTGGACAGGCCCTTGGTGATGATGCGGGACAGGGTGGTGACATCCACGTTGCCGCCGGACACCACGCACACGGTCTTCTTGGAAGAGGTATCCACCTTGCCGAACATGCAGGCGGCCACGGGGGTGGCGCCGGCGCCCTCGGCGACGGTCTTCTGGCCCTCCATCAGAGCCAGGATGGCGGCGGCGATCTCGTCTTCGGAGACGGTGACGATCTCGTCCACGTACTTCTGGCACAGCTCGAAGGTCAGCTCGCCGGGAGTCAGGACGTGGATGCCGTCGGCGATGGTGTCGCCGTCGGCCACGGTGGTGACCTTGCCGGCTCTGCGGGACTCATACATGGAGGCCACGGTGCCGGCCTGGACGCCGATGACCTTGCAGTCGGGCTTCAGGCTCTTGATGGCGAAGGCGATGCCGCTGATCAGGCCGCCGCCGCCGATGGGGCAGACCACCTGCTCCACGTCGGGGAGCTGCTCCAGAATCTCCAGGCCGATGGTGCCCTGGCCGGCAATGACGTAGGGGTCGTTGAAGGGATGGGCGAAGGTGTAGCCGTGGAGCTCGGCCAGGCGGTTGGCCTCCCGGGCAGCGTCGTCATACACGCCGGGGACCAGGACCACTTCCGCGCCGTAGCCCTTGGTGGCCTCCACCTTGCTGATGGGGGCGCCGGCGGGCATGCAGATGATGGACTTGATGCCCAGCTTGGTGGCGGACAGGGCGATGCCCTGGGCGTGGTTGCCGGCGGAGCAGGCGATGACACCGCGCTCGGCCTCATCGGGGGTCAGAGAACGGATCTTGTTGTAAGCGCCGCGGAGCTTGAAAGCGCCGGTGAGCTGCAGGTTCTCGGACTTGATGTACAGGTTCTCCCCGATCTTGGGGGCACCCTCCAGCGGAGTCCGCCGGGCGATACCGCGCAGAGCGGCCTGTGCATCCTGAATCATTTCCAAAGTCAGCATTGTAAAAACCCTCCCAAACAATATTCTGGATTATTCAAAAATTTCGTTTATTTATTCATTTTGGTTTTTTGCAGGTTTGCGTTCGTCGTTTTATGTAAAACGGAGCGGATAGATTCCTTCATTTTTGTTGAATTTATTTTTCAGTCTCCGTCAAATGGACATTTCTTTTCCATTCGTCCTTTTGTCTAAAACAATTATATCGACTCAAACGTTCCATGACAATGCACAATTCTCCCAAATGTTTTTACTCCGAGTACCGCCTTTTGACGAATTGTCTTTATGTGGCGTACATTTGAATGCTCATTGGAAATAGTTTCCCGGCCTTTTTGTTATCTTTTTCACGAGCTTTTGACATTTTTCGCCCCTGAGCGACAGATTTCCCTCTCCCTTTTCCCTGTTCAAACCGCACAGGCAAACCAAAAGGGACACGATCCGGCCGGATCATGTCCCTCGGGGCCTCACAGGTGGTCTTGTATATTTCTCATTCCGTTATTCAGAGAGCAGCTCGTCCGCCGTCACACCCAGAGCCTGGGCGATGACCTTCAGCTCGATGTCTGTCACAAACCGGTTTCCGCTCTCTATGCACTGCACGGTATTCTTGCTAACTTCCAGTCCCAAGAGTTGCAGTCTATCTGCAAAAGCCTTCTGGGAGCACTTGGGCACCAGCGCCATCCGCAGCTTCGCGATTTTCAATCCGCAAATATTCAGCCGTCCATCAGGTCCCTTCGTCTTGTACATAGGCGCCCCCTTTTGACCTTTAGTGCTTGTCATCAGGGCTATTCTATGCAATAATAAGGATCATATTGACCAGTACTGTTGGTCATTTTAAGGAGGAACCCTATGACCGATCAACTTGTTTTCCTTCAGCTGATGGCCAGGATGATGGACTACTATGGCGTCACCTGCTCTTTCGCCCACGGCGCCAAAGAGGACCCCGCCTTCTGGGAGCAGCTCATGGACGGGCGCCGCGCGGAGGAGCACCGGGCGCTGGAAGCCATCGCCGCCTGCCTGCGCCGGGACACCGGGGACTTCGCCTGCATCGACGAGATCATCGCCATTCTGGAGCCCCTGGGCTACGACACCAACCCCCGCCACGACTTCGGCTGAGGGCAAAAAAAGAGAGGCCGCGTGGCCTCTCTCTTTTCATTCACTCCATGACCTGAAAGGTATCCGCCATTACGCTCAGCCGCGTGCCGAAGCCCTCAATGGCCTCCATGGGGCACTTGTACAGCACGGCGTACATGCCGTTGCCGGAGGGATGGAAGCGGACTTCCAGCATCTCCAGTTCCTCCGTGTCTGTGCCGCCCAGGCCGCCCTGTTTGTCCTCAACCAGTTGATAGTCATCCTCTTCCGCCCGGACCCAGTCCTGGGCCTGCTCCAGAGTCCGCTCCCCCAGATGCAGAACCGTCAGCTCCACGTCGTCGTTGAGAATGCTCTCCCAAGTCTCCTTCGGGACGCCGTCCTCCGTATCCGTCTCCAGACGCCAGCCCTCGTCGGGAATGTAGATGGAGTAGCCCTGACCGATATGCAGGTCAGCGGTCACCGTCTCCTCCAGCCCCTCGATCATGAACACCAGGTCCTCCTGTTCCTTCCGGCCCAGCTCCGCCGCGGTGGGATTCCGGTCCGCGGCTGTCTCCGCGGAGCTTTCCTTCTGGGGAGCGGGCGTGGTCTGCGTGGTGGGCGCGGCCGTCTGCCGCCCGCAGCCGGTCAGGGTCAGCGCCAACAGAAGTGCAAATACCAAGTACCGTTTTTTCACTGCGCAAAACCTCCTTTATCTTTTCAGACGATAGTCTGCCCCGAAAAGTTTCAAAAAATCAGAAGAGGGGACTTTGCCCCTCTTCTGTAAGCGGTCAGGAATTGTGCTTGCCCAGGTACGCCTCTTTCACCTTTTCGTTGACCAGCAGCTCCGCGCCGGTACCGGACATGGTGATGTTGCCCGTCTCCAGCACGTAGGCCAGGTCCGCGATCTTCAGCGCCATGTTGGCGTTCTGCTCGATCAGCAGCACCGTCACGCCCTGGCGGTTGATCTCCTGGATGATCCTGAAGATGTCCTGCACCACCAGCGGCGCAAGGCCCAGGGACGGCTCATCCAGCATCATCAGCTTGGGACGGGACATCAGCGCCCGGCCCACGGCCAGCATCTGCTGCTCGCCGCCGGACAGCGTGCCCGCCAGCTGCCAGCTGCGCTCCTGCAAGCGGGGGAACAGCTGGTACACCCACTGGATGTCCTTCTCGATCTCCGCCTTGTCCTTGCGGAGGTAGGCGCCGATCTTCAGATTCTCCAGCACCGTCATGTCCGGGAACACCCGCCGCCCCTCGGGGCTCATGGCGATACCCTCGCTGATGATGCGGTCGATGGACTTGCCCAGCAGCTCCTCCCCGTTCCACTGGATGGAGCCGGAGGCCGCCTTCACCAGACCCGTGATGGTCCGCAGGGTGGTGGACTTGCCGGCGCCGTTGGCGCCGATCAGGGTGACGATCTTGCCGTCGGGGACCTCCAGGGAGATGCCCCGCAGGGCCTGGATGCCGCCGTAGTTCACATGCAGATTTTCAATTTTAAGCATCGTCCGCCACCCCCAGGTACGCGTCGATGACGCGCTGATTGTTCTGAATTTCCGCCGGAGTGCCCTCGGCGATCAGCTTGCCGAAATCCAGCACGTAAATGCGGTCGGAAATCCCCATGACCAGATTCATGTGGTGCTCGATGAGGAACACGGTCAGGTCGAATTTGTCCCGGATCTCGCCGATGAAGGCCGTCAGCTCGTCGGTCTCCTGGGGGTTCATGCCCGCCGCCGGCTCATCCAGCAGCAGCAGCTTCGGCTCCGCCGCCAGGGCCCGGGCGATCTCCAGCCGGCGCTGCTTGCCGTAGGGCAGGCTGGTGGCCAGCTCGTCCTTCACGTCGTACAGCCCCACGGTGTTCAGCAGCTCCGCCACGTGCTCCCGCTGCGCCGCCTCCTCCTTCCGGTTCAGACGGAAGGTGGCGGAGAAGACGTTGCTGGTGGAGCGGCAGTGCTTGGCGATCAGCACGTTGTCGAACACCGTCTGGCTCTTCCACAGGCGGATGTTCTGGAAGGTGCGGGCCATGCCAAGCTTGGTGACTTTATCGGGGGTGGGGGCCAGGACGTGGGTGTACTCCCCGTCGTGCTGGCCCTTGTAAAGCTTTTTCATCTTGCCCTGGGGGTGGTTCTCGATGATCTTCTCCCCCTGGAACCAGACCGCGCCGTTGGTGGGCTGGTACACGCCGGTGACGACGTTGAACGCCGTGGTCTTGCCGGCGCCGTTGGGGCCGATCAGGGCCACGATCTCGCCCCGGTTGATCTCCAGGTTCAGGTTGTCCACGGCCACCACGCCGCCGAACTGCATGGTGGCGTTTTCAATTTTCAAAACGTTCTCGCTCATTTGCCGGCAGCCTCCTTCTCACGCTTTTTCGGACGTCTGTCCAGCAGATCCGGCAGCTCCTTGTCGCCCATGAGCCCACGGCGGAAGAACAGCACGATGATCATGATGATGACGGACAGCACCACCATGCGGAATCCGTTTTTGAATACGGACGGGGCGCTGATGCCCAGGAACTTGCCGGCGTCCAGGCCCCGCAGCAGCCACTCGGAGGAGAAGATGTACAGGAAGCTGGCCAGGATGGAGCCGGTGATGGAGCCGATGCCGCCGATGACCACGATCAGCAGAATCTCGTAGGTCAGGGTGCTCTTGAAGGGCGCCGCCGCGATGGTGCCCATGTACATGGCCATCATGCCGCCGCCGATGCCGGCGAAGAAGGAGCTGATGATGAAGGCCAGCCGCTTGTGGTGGGCCAGGTTGATGCCCATGGCCTCCGCCGCCACCTCGTCGTCCCGGATGGCCTTGAAGGCCCGGCCGTAGGTGGAGTTGATGAGCAGCACGATGACGGCGATCATCAGCCCCGCCAGAATGACGTAGGGCGTGGCGTGGGAGAAGGCGGGATAGCTCTTGAGCAGGTTGGAGCCGTTGGTGATGGGGCCCAGGGTGTTCCACTGGAAGAAGGCACGCAGAATCTCCGCGAAGCCCAGGGTGGCGATGGCCAGATAGTCGGATTTCAGCCGCAGCACCGGCAGGCCGATCAGGTACGCCAGCAGTGCCGCCAGAATGCCGCCCACCAGCAGCGCCGCCAGCATGCCCACCACGGTGCCCACCGTGTCGCCCAGGGCGCCGGAGAAAATCTCCGGCAGGGAGAACTGGATGGCGCCGCCGTCGAAGTACTGGTAGACGCTGGCCCGTTTGTCCACGGGGATGGTCAGCACGCCGTAGGCGTAGGCGCCCAGCAGCATGAAGCCCGCCTGGCCCAGGGAGAACAGGCCCGTGAAGCCGTTCAGCAGGTTCATGGACACGGCCACCAGGGAGTAGACCGTGGCCTTCTTGATGACGACCACCACGATGTGGTAGCTGGGCAGCGTCATGTCCACCACGACGCACACCGCCAACAGAACGGCCAGCACCGCGGCCGTGAAAATGGTCTTTTTCTTACTACTTGTCATGTCATTCCCTCCTTACACCTTGTCGGTGACCTTTTCACCGAACAGGCCGGTGGGTTTGACGCACAGGACCACGATCAGCAGCGCGAAGGTGAACGCGTCGGAGAAGGTGGTGTAACCAAGGCCCTTGATGATCTCCTCGCACAGGCCGATGATGAAGGCGCCCACCACCGCGCCGGGGATGGAGCCGATGCCGCCGAACACCGCCGCCACGAAGGCCTTCAATCCCGGCATGCCGCCGGAGGTGATGGCCACGGAGGGGTAGTTGGTGAAGTACAGCATGGCGCCCACCGCCGCCAGGAAGGAGCCGATGACGAAGGTCATGGAGATGACGGCGTTGATCTTGATGCCCATGAGCTGGGCGGTCTCGAAGTCCTTGGCCGCCGCCCGCATGGCCATGCCGATCTTGGTGTGGTTGATGAGGTACACCAGGGCGAATACCAGCACGATGGTCAGCACGGGCGTCACCAGCGTCACCCGCTTGGTGGACTCGCCGAAGATGGTGACGTTTTCGGATATCCAGGGGATGGGGTTGGTGACGGGCTGGGGCACGCCGCCGGTGATGTAGAACGCCAGGTTCTGAATCAGGTAGCTGACGCCGATGGCGGAGATCATGACGGACATTCTGGGGGCGGTGCGCAGGGGCTTGTAGGCCACCCGCTCGATGGTGAAGCCCAGGATCACCGTGACGATCAGCACCAGGGGCAGGGCGACGTACATGGGCAGGGCGGTGGTGGCATAGACCATGACCAGGCCGGCCACCATGAACACATCGCCGTGGGCGAAGTTGATCAGGCGCAGGATACCGTAGACCAGCGTGTAGCCAATGGCGATCAGCGCGTACTGGCCGCCCACGGAAATGCCGTTGATGACATAAGGCAATATCGCTTGCATGGGAAAACCTCCTGTGGTTTTTCTCCTCTCCGGGGTACTGGGCCGTCTCGAAAAAGCGGGAACTCCCATTCTTTCGAGGCGACCCAATGTGAACGGAAAAAGGGATGGCGGAGCGGAGCGGTCCGCTCCGCCATCCTCTGTGATGCTATACGGTGGTTTTTCAATCACTCAACGCTCTGGACCTTGACGAAGTCCCAGGCGCCGGTCTCGGTGTTGGCGGTCTTGATGAAGGCGGAGTCGCGGACGGCGTCGCCGATGTCGTCAAACTCGATCAGGCCGGACACGCCCTCGTAGCTGACGCCGGGCAGGGCCTCCAGCACGGCCTTGGGGTCGGTGCTGCCGGCGGCCTTCAGGGCCTCCAGAGCGGTGAAGTAGGCGTCATAGCCCATGGCGGTGACGGCCGCGATCATGTCGTTGCCGCCGTTGTTGGTCTTGGCGTCGGCGTTGGCGTTGATCCACTCCTTGATGCCGGTATCAAACTCGGGGTTGCCGCCCTCCTGGTAGAAGGTGGTGACGTAGGCGCTGATGTTCTTGCCCTTGGCGGACTCGATGACCTTGTTGGAGTCCCAGGTGTCGGAGCCCAGCAGAGCGCCGTCAAAGCCCTGGGCGTCGGCGGCCTCCACGATCAGCTGCGCGTAGTTGATGGAGACGGGGGCGAAGATGACGCCGGCACCGGCGCTCTTGGCGTTGTTGATGTAGGAGACGAAGTTGGCGGTGCCCTCGGGGAAGCTCTCGGCCACCACGGTGCCGCCCAGCGCCTCAAAGGCCTCGGTGAAGTAGTAGACCAGGCCCTGGTCGTAGTCGCTGCCCAGCATGCCCAGGACGTAGGCGGTGGTCACGCCCAGCTCGTTATAGGCGTAGTTGGCCAGAACGGTGCCCTGGAAGGGGTCCAGGAAGCAGATGCGGTAGTACACGGAGCAGTCGGCCGTGACCTGGGGGTTGGTGCAGGTGACGCCGATGGCGGGGATGCCGGCCTCCTCAAAGATGGCGCCGCCGGCCATGGACACGCCGGAGCCGTAGGAGCCCAGAACCACGGACACGCCGCGGTTCACCAGCTCGGCCGCGGCGGAGGGGCCGTTCTCGGCGGAGGTGCGGTTATCCACGATCTCCAGCTGGACATCGTAGGTCTCGCCGCCGATCTCAACAGTGGGCTGCACGTAGTTGGCGTACTGCATGCCCAGAATCTCCTGCTTGCCGCCGGCGCCGTTGTCGCCGGTCTGGGGCTCGAACACGCCGATCTTGACGACCTTGTTGGCGGACGCCGCGGAATCAGCGGGCGCGCTGGAATCAGAAGTGGCAGACTTGTCTCCGCCGCCGCAGCCGGCCAGCAGGCCGGCTACCATGACGAGAGACAGCAGGAAAGCAGACAGCTTTTTCATTCTTTTCATCCTCCTATTATTGGCAGAGTGGTCGCACCACCCCTTGCATATGCTGCATTTTACGAGGTTCTGACCGTTTGCGCAAGATTCAGAATGCACAGAAAGATTTTGCCCTTTCACCGGTTTTTCGGGCCATTTTTCCGCACCAGTAGGTCATTTGTCCTCTATGCAGGGACAAATATGGGGCATTCAGGTTTTTGCTGTTTTTTGCCGTCCTTGTTTCGCGGACATTTGTCTTGGTAATTTTGCCGAATGCTCTTGAACAGATTTGTCATTTTTTTGATATCCGTCACTTATGTGCAAACAAAATGCACCGCCCGTGTATGAATACGGGCGGTGCGTCCCAAATATGCGGAATTTTCTCACGCGGGCGTGTCCGTGTCAGCAAACACAGCCAGGAAGGCCTCCCGGTCCATGGTCTCGTGCTCCAGCAGATACGCCGCCACGGCGTCCAGCTTGTCGCGCTGGCTTTGGAGGATGGCCTCGCAGCGGTCGTAGGCGGCGCCCACCACGGCCTTGACCTCCTCGTCGATCTGGGCGGCCACGGCCTCGGAGTAGCTGCGGCCCTGGCCCATGGTCCGGCCGAGAAAGACCTCGTCGTGGCCGGACTCGAAGGACACCGTGCCGATCTTCTCGCTCATGCCGTAGGAGGCCACCATCTTCCGGGCGATGGAGGTGGCCCGCTGGATGTCGTTGCTGGCGCCGGTGGAGATGTCGCCCAGGCACAGCTGCTCGGCCACCCGGCCGCCCAGCAGGGCCACGATCTGGTCCTCCATGTAGCCCTTGGAGAGGTAGGACCGGTCCTCCTCCGGCAGGGAGATGGTCATGCCGCCGGCCTGCCCCCGGGGGACAATGGTGATCTGGCTGACGGGGTCCTGGTCCGGCAGGGCGTGCATCACCACCGCGTGGCCCGCCTCGTGCCAGGCCGTCAGCCGCCGCTCCTTCTCCGGGATGACGCGGCTCTTCTTCTCCGGTCCGGCGATGACCTTGATCTCCGCCTCTTTCAGGTCCGCCATGTTGATGAACTGCCGGTCCTTCCGGGCCGCCAGCAGGGCGCCCTCGTTGATCAGGTTCTCCAGGTCCGCGCCGGTGAATCCGGCGGTGCCCCGGGCCAGTTCCTTCAAGTCCACGTCCTCCGCCAGGGGCTTGCCCTTGGCGTGGACCTTCAAAATCTCCTCCCGGCCCTTGATGTCCGGCAGGCCCACGT
Source organism: uncultured Clostridia bacterium (assembly GCA_945864305.1). Classification (GTDB taxonomy): domain Bacteria; phylum Bacillota; class Clostridia; order Oscillospirales; family Oscillospiraceae; genus Oscillibacter. The sequence continues at coordinate 35,665 of CAMBAJ010000008.1, forward strand.
AGATCTGACGGTCAAAGCGGCCGGGCCGCAGCAGGGCCGGGTCCAGCACATCCGCCCGGTTGGTGGCGGCCAGGACCACCACGCCCTCGTTGGCGGCGAAGCCGTCCATCTCCACCAGGAGCTGGTTCAGCGTCTGCTCCCGCTCGTCGTGGCCGCCGCCCACGCCGGTGCCCCGCTGGCGGCCCACGGCGTCGATCTCGTCGATGAACACGATGGCCGGAGAGGTCTTTTTCGCCTGGTCAAACAGGTCCCGGACGCGGCTGGCGCCCACGCCCACGTACAGCTCCACGAAGTCGGAGCCGGAGATGGAGAGGAAGCCCACCCCCGCCTCGCCGGCCACGGCCTTGGCCAGCAAGGTCTTGCCGGTGCCCGGAGGGCCCACCAGCAGTACGCCCTTGGGGATGCGGGCCCCCAGGGTCATGAACTTCTTGGGGTCCCGCAGGAACTCCACGACCTCCTGCAATTCCTCTTTTTCCTCGTCGGCGCCGGCCACGTCGTCAAAGGTCACTTTCCTGTCCTTGTCGGACAGAGTCCGGGTCCGGGCCGCGCCGAATTTCGCCATCCGGTCGCCGCCCATGCCCCCCTGGGCGCGCACGAAGAAGAAGTACCACATGACACCCACCAGCAGCGCCATCAGGACCCACGGGAGCAAAATCTCCAGCCAGTTGGTGTCAGCGGGCGGCGGATAGTCGTAAGAGGTGATGATGCCCTTGGCCTTCTGCTCCAGGATCAGGTCGTTCATATCCTGGAAGAACAGGTCCACATCATACATCTGATAGCGGACGGTCTTGCTGCCCTCCACCTCCCGGCGGAGGTTCAGGACCAGCGTGTGTTCGTCCGTGAAGTCAAAGCTCTCCACATTCTCCTGTTCAAACTGCTGCCGGACCTGGGAGTAATCCAGCTTGGGGGTGCTGTTGTCCATCCGCCACAGCCAGCTGAAGCACAGCAGCATCACCAGCGCCAGAAACAGGAAGCTGAAATTGGACGTGCGGTTTTGTCTTGCCAAAAAGGTCCCTCCTTTGGGAGTATTGCTGATTTAGTGATTGGAATAGACTTCCGGCTTCAAAACGCCGATGTAGGGCACGTTGCGGTACTGCTGGCAGTAATCGAGGCCGTAGCCCCTTCCCGCCGGGCTGGCCCGGCGGGAGCCCTTGGATTGGACTTGAACGGCCCGGAATGAATCCGGTCCGTTCCGAGGTTTTGCTCCGCAAAACGCTCGTACGCCGTATCCGGCGGCGGCGCTCTGCGCCGTCCGTGGTGGTCTCCGGCCTTACTTGCCGGCGTACACCTCCGGCTTCAAAACGCCGATGTACGGCACGTTGCGGTACTGCTGGCAGTAATCGAGGTCGTACCCCCCTCCCGCCGGGCTAGCCCGGCGGGAGCCCTGCCATTTGATTGGAACGGCCCGGAATGAATCCGGTCCGTTCCGAGGTTTTGCTCCGCAAAACGCTCGTACGCCGTATCCGGCGGCGGCGCTCTGCGCCGTCCGTGGTGGTCTCCGGCCTTACTTGCCGGCGTACACCTCCGGCTTCAAAACGCCGATGTACGGCACGTTGCGGTACTGCTGGCAGTAATCGAGGCCGTAGCCCACCACGAACTCGTCGGGCACCACGAAGCCGGCCAGGTCGGCGGTGATGGCCTTCTCCCGGCGGGCGGGCTTATCCAGCAGCGTCACGATGGTGATGGACGCCGCGCCCTTGGCCAGAAAGTAGTTCTTCAAAAAGGCCAGGGTGTTGCCGGAGTCCAGAATGTCCTCCACGATGATCAGGTGCCGGCCCGTGATGTCCTGCTGGATGTCGTGGTTGATGCGCACCCGGCCGGAGGACACGGTGGCGTTCTCGTAGGAGCTGACGGCGATGAACTCCACGTCGCTCTTGAGCTGGCAGGCGCGGACCAGGTCCGCCATGAACACGAAAGAGCCCTTCAGGACGCTGACGAACAGCGGGCTCTTGCCCTGGAACTTCTCGTACAGGGCCTCGCCCATCTCGGCGATGCGGGTCCTGATCTCCTCCTCCGTGACCAGAACTTTCAGGATATCGTTTTCCATCTCACTTCTCATGGTGCTTCTCCTCTGTCTCTTCATAAAATGTTACAACCACCGTTCTGCCCCCGGCAGGCGGTGTGATCTCCGTGTTCACGCCGATCCCCGGCACGGCCGCCGGGACCTCTCCCAGCCGCAGCACCGGCAGGCGGTCCCGCGCTCCGGGGGGATGCCCCGGTCCACGCACAGCCGTTTCAGGCTCCGGCTCCCCCGTCCGCCGGGGAGGGTCAGCCGGTCGCTGCCCCGCCAGGCCGTCACCCGCAGGTCCGCCTCCGGCGGCAGCGTCAGGCGGTAGGACGTGCCCCGGCCCGGGAGGTCCGTCAGCGCCACCCGCCACCGTCCGAAGGCCACGCGCTGGCCCAGGCGGATGGGCACTTCCTCCGGCGCCGCCGGGGTCCGCTCCAGATACAGGGTATACCTTCCCCGCCGCGCCGTCAAGCCGTAGGGCAGGGAGACGGCGGATTCCGTCCGCGTGCCGCGGGCCAGACGGAGCACGACGTCCACGTGGGCCGCCGTCAGGTCCCTCCGGTGTCCCGCGGCCCGCGCCAGCAGCAGCAGAGCCGTCCGCTCCGCCACGGCCTCCGGCGCCTCCGTCAGCACCAGGCAGGAGATGGACAAGCCCTCCGGCGTCTCTTTGGCCTGTTCGGCCAGCCGGGCCGCCAGTGCCTCCAGCGCCCGGCTCTCCCCCGCCAAAATTTCCGCCGCCCGGGCCATGTTCTCCACCGCCCGGGGGTTCAGCGCCCGCAGCACCGGCAGCACCTGGTGCCGCAGGACGTTCCTGGCCGCGTCGTCGCTTTGGTTCGTCTCGTCCTCCACATGGGGGAGGCCGCGGGCGGCGGCGTAGTCCGCCAGCTCCGCCCGGGTGACGCCCAGGAAAGGCCGGAAGAGGTTCTCCCGCTCCGCCGGGATGCCCGCCAGCCCCCGGGAGCCGGTGCCCCGCAGGAGGTTCAGCAGCATGGTCTCGGCGCTGTCGTCGGCGTGGTGGGCGGTCAGGATGGCGGTACAGCCCTGCTCCAGCGCCGCCCGCCGCAAAAAGTCATAGCGCAGCCGCCGGGCGGCCTCCTCGATGGAGAGACCCTCCCCCTCCGCCAGGGCCCGCACGTCCCCGGAGCCGGAGACAAAGGGGATGCCCCGCCCGGCGCAGAAGCTCCGGACAAAGTCCTCGTCCCGGTCCGCCGCCTCGCCCCGGAGTTGGTGGTTGAAGTGGGCGGCGGCGACGGATACGCCGTGGGCGCTGCCCCACTCCGCCGTCAGGTCCAGCAGGCACATGGAGTCCAGCCCGCCGGACACGGCGCACAGCACCCGGCTCCCCGCCGGGAAATGGGCCCGCAGGAAGTCCCGGGCGAGTTTCAGGTCATTCATCATCGTCGTAGCGGTTATCCAGGGTGGAGAACTGGGTGTACTCGGGCATCCACCGCAGCTCTACCTTGCCGGTCTCGCCGTGGCGGTTCTTCGCCACGATGCACTCGGCGATGTTGTGTTTTTCCGAGTCCTCATTATAATAATCGTCCCGGTACAGAAACAGAACGATGTCCGCGTCCTGCTCAATGGCGCCGGATTCCCGGAGGTCCGACAGCATGGGCCGCTTGTCATCCCGCTTCTCGTTGGCACGGCTGAGCTGGCTCAGGCAGACCACCGGGACGTTCAGCTCCTTGGCCATGATCTTCAGCATACGGGACATATCGGACACCACCTGCTGGCGGCTCTCGCCTCCGCCGCTCTTGCCGCCGGCAGAGGTCATCAATTGCAGGTAGTCGATGACCACCAGGCCCAGGTTGTCCAGGCGGCGGCACTTGGCGTTCATGTCCGCCACGGACAGCATGGGGTTGTCGTCAATGCGGATGTCCACCTTGTTCAGAATCGTGGCGGCGCCGGCGATCTTCTCCCAGTCCGTCTCCCGGAGGGAGCCGGTTTTCAGGCGGGTGTTCTCCACCAGGGCCTCAGAGCTGAGAAGCCGGGTGGCCAGCTGCTCCCGGGACATCTCCAGGGAGAATACGGCCACGGTCTTTTTGGTGCTCTTGGCCACGTTCAGGGCGATATTCAGGGCGAAGGAGGTCTTGCCCATACCGGGGCGGGCGGCCAGCAGAATGAGGTCGGACTTATTCAATCCGGTGATCTTGTTGTCCACGGCGGAGAGGCCGGTGGACAGGCCCGGCAGATGGTTCTCGCTCTCGCTCATCTCGCTGAGGCGGTCCAGCACGTCCGGCAGCACCTGGCGCAAAGGCACCATGTCCTGGGCGCTCTGGCCCCGGCGGATGGCGTACACCTTCTGCTCCGCGGCCTCCAGAATTTCGCTGGCCTCGCCCACGCCCTCCTGCACCAGGGCGGTGATCTCCGCCGCCGCCTGGGCCACGCCCCGCAGCAGCGCCTTGTCCCGGACGATGGCCACGTACTCCATGACGTTGGCGCTGGTGGGGGTGATCTCCATCAGCTGGGCCAGGTACGAGCGGGTGGTCTGGTCGTCGTAGGTGCCGTTCTTCTGCATCTCCTCGCAGACGGTGATGCCGTCGATGGGCTTGGCGTAGGAGAACATGGAGTAGATGGTCTCGAAGATCTCCCGGTTCTGCCGCAGGTAGAAGTCCGAGGGGCGCAGCTTGTCCATCACGTCTTTGACGCAGTTCGCGTCGATCAGCATGGAGCCCAGGACCGCCTGCTCGCCCTCCAGGGAGTGGGGCATCTGCCGGATCAATAAATCTTCCATTGCCATGGTGGTCACCTCCGGGAGGAGATTGAAATGGTCCCCCGGCGGGGGACTGGGTGCTTCCGCCCCACGGGGCGGGACGGGGGATTGCACCCCCCATTCTCTTTTGTCTTGCCAAAAGAGAATGCGCCGTGCACGGTGGAAGAGAAAAACGCTGGGGCCCAAATCCTTCCCTGTCGGTCAGGTTTGGGCAGACGGGGGTCGAGCGAGCCGGTGCCCCCGTGATTGGGTAGTCTCCTACCGGGTGCGCTTGAGTCTTAGGGAACAGAGAAGTGCTTCCCCGCATTTGGGGGCGTGGGTGCTTCTTTCGTGGGTGGTCGTCGGATTTGACCAGCATCTCTTTCCGCGCTCCCCGCTTCGCTCAGCGCTGCCTGGGTGGTAGCGGGAATGCCGATTCGAGGTCGGCAGAGCGGCAGCGGCGGGAAGAAGCAGGTCAAATCGGTCCTGCACCCACCGACGCACGAAAGCAGTCCGTCGCGGGCGGACAGCCGAAAATTTCAGCAGGACAGGGGCCCCCGCGAAAACCCAGCGAAGCGGTTTTCGTGGGGAGAGGACGAGCGTCGGAATGAGCGAGCTTTCGGCGTAAGCCGAAAGCGAGGGATATGGAGATTGCGAGGACGAGGGCCCGCGCCCAACGCTGACGCCGATTCGACCTCCCAAGGTCTCCTGCTGGGACCCCCGTATCATAAGCAAATAAGGCACACCGTGCCGTTTTGCGCCAAAGCGCCTTTTCCTTTGGACCGTGCACGGCCCGTTTCCTTTTCGGCGCAACCGAAAAGGAAATGGGGGTGCATCCCCCGTCCCCCTGGTCAGGGGACATCCCTCACTTCTCCTCAAATACAGACACGTACACCGTGCCCACAACTTCAAATCCCAGCTTGGCCTTGACCTGATAGCTGCCGAACGCCTTGATGGGCTCATCCAGCACCAGCTTCTGCTTGGGGATATCGATATCGAACTGGGTCTTCAGCCCCTCGGAAATCTCCTTGGTGGTCACGGCGCCGAACAGCCGTCCGCCGCTGCCGGCCTTGGCGGTCAGCTTCACCATGCAGCTCTTCAGCTTCTCCACAGTGGCCTCGGCCTCGGCCTTCTGCCGGGCCTCCTCGGCCTTCCGGGCCTTCTCCTTCAGATTCATGGTGTTGATGGCGTCCGCCGTAGCGGCGATGGCCATTTTCCGGGGCAGGAGGAAGTTCCGGGCATAGCCCTCGGACACCTCCACCATCTGGCCCTTCTTGCCCTGGCCCTTCACATCTTGCTGTAAAATCACTTTCATGGGTATATCTCCTTATCCAATATAGAAATCGTTATTTTTCAAAGTAGGCGTCGATGGCCTCCGTCAGCCGGTCCTTCACGGCCAGTACGTCGCTGTTCTCCACCCGGCCGCCGGCGGTGGTGGAGTTGCCGCCGCCGCCCAGGGCCTCCAGAATGACCTGCACGTTGACGTCGCCCAGGGAGCGGGCGGACATCTGCACATTCTCCCCATTCCGGAACAGGACGAAGGACGCCTTCACGCCCTTGAGGGTCAGCAGCTCGTCGGCCGCCTGGGCCGCCGTCACCCGGTCCACGCCGTCCTTGGGCACCACGGAAATGGCGATATCATTGCGGTACAGCTCCGCCCGGCGGATGATGTCATACCGGGCCACCATGTCGTCCAGATCGTTCTGGAACAGGCGCTGGACGTCCGCGGTGTCCGCGCCGGCCCGGCGCAGGAACGCCGCCGCCTCGAAGGTACGGCCGCCGGTGCGGAGGGTGAAGTGCTTCGTGTCCAGCACGATGCCGGCCAGCAGCGCCTCGGCCTCCTCGTGGAGCAGGTCCGCCGGGTCCACCAGGTATTGCAACAGCTCCGTCACCAACTCCGAGGCGGAGGAGGCGTAGGGCTCGTGGAAACTGAACGCGGCGTTTTCGATGTAGCTGGCGGCCCGGCGGTGGTGGTCGATGACCGCCACCCGGTTGCAGGACTCCAGCAACTGGGGGCTCTCCACGATGTCGGGCCGGTTGGTGTCCACCACCACCAGCAGCGCGCCGGGGCGCATCTTCAAAAACGCCTCGGCGGGGGAGACGAACACGCCCGCGTACTCCGGCAGGGCCTGGAGCCAGGCGAGCACCGCGTGGGAGGCGTTGTGCTCCAGGTCGATGACGATCTGGGCCTTCTTGCCCCGCTTCCGGGCGGCGCAGCACATGCCGGCGGCGGCGCCCACGGCGTCCATGTCCGCGAAGCTGTGGCCCATGACGTAGACCTGCTCCGCGTCGGCCAGCAGCTCGCTGAGGGCGTTGGCCATGACCCGGGACTTGACCTTGGTGCGCTTCTCCGTGGTCTTGGCCCGGCCGCCGTAGAAGGCGAAGTCCACCTTGTTCCGCACCACGGCCTGGTCGCCGCCCCGGCTCAGGGCCATCTCCAGAGAGAGGTTGGCGTTTTTGTACAGCTCCGGGATGTGGTCGGCGTCGATGCCGATGCCGATGGACAGCGTGGGGTGGACGCCCTCGCCCACCTTGATGTCCCGGATGGCATCCAGAACGGAGAATTTCTCCTCCACAAAGTGCTCGTAGTGCTGCTCCTCAAAGACGAAGAGATAGCGGTCCCGCTCGGTTTTCAGCAGCAGGCCCTCGCCGGCGGCGGCCCAGTTGTTCAGCTTCTCGTCGATCTGGGCCCGCACGGCGCTGCGCTGGGTGTCGGCGCAGGCCTTCATCAGGTCCTCGTAGTTGTCCACCATCAAAAGCGCCAGCACCGGGCGGGTGGCGGTGTAGACGGCCTTCAGCTCGTCGGCCTCGGTGGTGTCCACCCAGTAGGTGGTGGCAACCAGATTCTGCTCCCCGTTCCGGCTCTTGGCCCGGACCAGACTGCCGTAGACCCGGAAGCGGCGCTTGTTCATCAGCACCCGCTGGGGGCACTCCTGCTTCCCCTCCAGCAGCCACTGGACGGGGAACTCCGGCACGGCGTCCTCCACCCGCATCTCAAAGAGGTGCTCCCGCACCCCCGCCAGCTGGAGGAAGTTCTCGTTGCTCCAGATGACCTCCCCGGTGTCCGGGCGAAAGACCATGATGGGCAGCGGGGAGTTGATCAGCGTGGATTTGCTGGCGGTGTCCACGCTGCCGGTGACGCTGTCGATATACTGCAAAATGCCCTGGCGGCGCTTTTTGTTGACCCGGGAGGAGTAGAGGTACAGCGCCACGGTGGCGCAGCCCTCCACCAGGGCCAGCAGGGGGCTGACCGTCACGGCCGCCAGGGAGAACAGCAGCAGGCACACGAAATACAGCTGCAAATTGGGTTCCAGCAAGCGGGAGAGTTTTTTATTATTCATACGAATGCTCCTTTTACCGGAAAACATACCGATAGATTTTATTAGTATAGCAGTTTTGTCCTCAAGAAGCAACAGGCAAACCGCGTTCTCCGGCGAGGATTCCCCACGGGAGCGGGAAAAACCGGGGCGGGCGGCCCCCGTCCCCCCACAAAAAAACAGCACCGCCGGCATTCAAACGGCGGTGCTGCCCGAGAGAGGGGAAAGGCGGAGGCGCAGGGAGCGCGGTCCGCCGGGGAATCAGGTTTTGGCGCGGCCGGCCCGGAGCAGCGCCAGATTCAGCGCCGCCGCCAGCAGGGCCACCGCCGCGGCGGGCAGGCCCAGCAGCCGCAGGCCCACGGCCCCCTGGAGCCCACTGCTGGCGAAGGAGCCCAGGGCGATGCCGATGTTGCCCGCCACGGACAGCGTGGAGGCGCAAAGGCTGGAGGCGAAGGGGTACTCCCGCTCCGCCAGGGCCATGGCGTAGACCTGGACCGGCGTGCTCAGCAGATACATCAGCAGGGCCATCAGCAGCACGGCGGCCACGCCGGTGGCGAACCGGCCCAGCAGCAGGGGCATGGCGGCAAACAGGGCCGTCTGCGCCAGCAGGGCGGCCGGCGTCCTGTTCACGCCGCCCCGCTCCCCCAGCCATCCGGCCAGCAGGTTGCTGCCCATGCAGCACAGGCCCACCAGCGTCAGCAGCACGGAGACGGCCCCATCCCCGGCTCCCAGCACATCCGTCAGGATGGGGGTCACGTAGGTGTAGACCACGTAGGTGGCGGCGTAGGCGCAGACGGTCATGCTCACGCACAGGGCGTAGCGCCGGTCCCGCAGGACGGTGAACTGGTGGAAGAAGCCCGTCCCCTCCGCCGGAGCCTCGCCGGTCCGGGGCAGCACCCGGGCCAGCACGGGGAGCAGGACGGTCCCCGCGATCAGGATCACGGCGAACGTGGCCCGCCAGCCCCACAGGCGGCACAGGGTCTTGTTCAGCGGGTTCCCCACCACGGTGGCCAGAGACATGCCTGTGTAGACCATGGCCACGGCCTGGGCGGTATGCTCCTCCGGGGCCGCCCGCCGCACAAAGAGCAGGGCCACCGCCGTCAGCGTGCCGGTCAGCACCGCCGCCAGCGCCCGGGCGATGTACAGCACCCCGATGGTGGGCGCCAGCATGCTGACGGCGTTCACCGCCAGAAACAGGGCCAGCAGGACCATCAGCAGCCGGAACCGGGGCACCCGGGCCGTGGCGGCCATGACCACCGGCGTGCCCACGGCGTAGCCCGCGGCGAACACGCTGACCAGCCGCCCCGCCGCGCTCAGGGAGACCCCCAGGTCCGCCGCGATGTCCGGCAGAATCACCACGGACACATATTCGCAGGCCCCCAGAACAAAGCCCAGGGCCGTCAGCGCCAGCACCGGCGCGGTCATCACTCGCTCTTGTCTCACAGTACCGTCTCCTTTGATTCTGTGTGCGTACACAGTTTTTGCGGGGGAAAAGGGGGACCGCTGTCCCCCGGGGTCGTTATGATGATGTCACAGGGTCTCCGCGTTGAGGATGGGGCTGGCGGGGTAGAAGAACTCCCGCTCCGGCTGCTTCCGCTCCGCCACGGCCCGGAACAGCAGGTCCAGGGACTGGTAGCTCTGGTACACCAGATTCTGGTCGATGGTGAAGTCCACCAGGCCCTCTTTCAAAAACCGCCGGATCTCCGGCCCGCTGTCGTGGGACAGGACGTGGACCCGCCCCGTCCGTCCGCAGCGGCGGATGGCCTCCACGCAGGCGGGGACGCTGAGATTGGCCATGTAGACATAGCGCAGGTCCGGCTCCGCCTCCAGCGCCGCCGTCACGGCCTCCAGCGTCTCGCCGTAGTCGTTGTGGGTGGCGGCGATGCGGCAGTCCTCCCGCCGGAAGCCCAGCTCCCCCAGCCGCTCCAGAAAGCCGTCCGCCCGGGCCTTGTGGCCCGCGTAGGCGGGGCCGGCGTAGACCAGCAGCAGCGGCTCGCCGGGCCGCAGGAACTTGGCGGCGATCTCCCCGGCGATGCGGCCGGCCCGGTGGGCGTCCTCCCCCACGTAGCACAGTCGGGCGCCGCCGGGAATGTCGGAGTTGAAGGTCACCACCGGGACCCGGCGGGCCTTCAAATCCTCCAGCTTGGCCCGGACGGCCCCGCAGTCAGAGGCACACAGAGCGATTCCCTGAGTCCCGTTCTCCACCGCCTGCTCCATCAGTCTCAGGCAGGTCTCCGTGTCGCCCTGGGCGTAGTTGTGGATATCCACCGTGACATTGTAGTCCCGGCGGGCCTCCCGGAAGCGGGCCACGCCCTGGTCCATGGCCTCCCGGACATAGGGGTCCCACTCCGGCTGGACCACCGCCATACGCCGGGCCGTGCCGCTGGTGGCCAGGGCGCTGGCCATCTGGTTGGGGCGGTAGTCCAGCTCCTCCATGACCCGCAGGACCCGCTCCCGGACCTCCGCCTTGACATAGGGGCGGTTGTGCAGCACCCGGTCCACCGTGCCGATGGAGACTCCGGCCTGCTCCGCGATCATTTTGATGGTGGCCCGCATGGTGGTTCCCTCCCTGTTCTCTATTGTATGTTAACGTACACATAATACCATATAGTGGTTTTTTGTCAAGGACTTTCGGTACTTTTTCACACGGAGTCAACATAACACAAAAATTTTTGTATACAAACCCGGTTTTCCGTGCTATACTATACTGAGCTTAGCGTCGAGGAGCTTGGCTTCTCCGCTTATTTTTTGTATTTCACCGGTCCGGGACGCGCTTTCCCGCCGGTCGAATAGATCGACAGACTCTCATATCCGGTTCTGACATGACGTGACCGAACCCCTGCCGGCGAAACGGGGCCGCGCAGGCAACGGGCGTCTGCCCTTTTCATGCCCTCAGGGGCATCGTGCGCCCTTTTGGCGCCGCTATGGGGTATCCACGGGGCCGGGAGAGCTTCTGTTACATATTTTTTGTATATGCAAAGGAGTTCTTATCATTTATGGCTGAAAAACTGAAAATCATCCCTCTGGGCGGTCTGAACGAGATCGGCAAGAACATGACCGTCTACGAGTACGGCGGCGAGATCATCGTGGTGGACTGCGGCATGGCCTTCCCCGGGGACGACATGTACGGCATCGACAGCGTCATCCCCGACGTGAGCTACCTCATCAAGAACCGGGCCCGCATCCGGGGTCTGTTCATCACCCACGGCCACGAGGACCACGTGGGCGCCATCCCCTACGTGCTCAAGCAGGTGAACATGCCCATCTACTGCACCCGCTTCACCGCCGGCCTCATCAAGCTGAAGCTGGAGGAGCAC
>CAMBAJ010000009.1 GCA_945864305.1 uncultured Clostridia bacterium
CCTCTTTCAGAAAGCTTTCTATGAAATTGTCAAGCAGTGTATAGCTGGCGGCCTTATAGATGGAAAAGCCATGGCTGCGGACGGAAGCTACATTCCAGCCAACGTATCAAGAGAAAGTTGGATCGATGTAGAAATAGAAGTTGAGCAAAGTATGCAAAGCTATCTTGACTCCTTGGATGAAGAACTTTCCAACCAGCCGGGGTTCAAAAAGCCGCCAACAAGAATTTCAAAGAAGCGTCGCACCACCAGCCAGACAGATCCAGACAGCGGCTATATTAATCACGGCAGTAAACGCGGCATTGGGTATTTGATGGAAGCAACTGTGGACTGTAAACACGGCATTTTAACAGGTGTTGATGTATATCCTGCTAATGAGAAGGAAAGCATCCTGGTCTTGCGGCATTTGGAACGGCAAATAAATCTTGGTGCCCGATGAAACGACTTGCTCTGGATCGTGGATATGAAACTGGCGCTGTTCACCGGGGGCTGGAGCTTCTGGGCATTACCGGATATATCCCCGCGATCCAATTTTCCAATCCACCCGAGAAATATGGCTTCTCCTACGACCCGCAACAGGACGCGTTCATTTGTCCGGAAGGAGTTCCTCTTACATACCACAGGCTAAATTGTAATAAATCGACCGGCAAATATCTGCGCTGCTATCAAGTGGAGGGCGACGCCTGTATGCACTGTTCAAAACGGCCGAACTGTTTTGACAAGGCTGGAATTCGGCACAGAGTGCTGGCCAGCAGCTGCTATCCAGCATTTTTTCAGAGGGCATCAGCGTGTGGGAACTCCTGAATACCTATCCATGATGCGGTTTCGTAAAATCTGGGCCGAGGGTAGCTTTTCCGTTTTGAAACGGGAACACTGCATTTCAAAGATTCGAAAAAGGGGCATTCTTGCAGCCACGGAAGAATGCCTCCTTGCTGCCATGGCCCTAAACCTTAAGAGAATGGTAAATGCCATCTTTTTCTATCCCCAATTCCAATGTTCTGCCGGAAAACCTGTGGATTTCGGCGGAATTTTTGCTTTTGTCAACAGGTCCCTTATCTTACCTTATTCCATTTGGTCATGGTAGAACGGATTTTCCCATACAATGTTCCTGTCTGGACACGTTTTTTTGTCGAAGATGATTACCGGGAATTATACTCCACGGGTATTGGCCGCTTGTTTCTCGCCGAAGAAACCGATGAAGAAATCGAAAAATATTTTTCCCGCGTAGAACTAAAACCTATGACAGACTATACAATTACAGATAAGGATGATCTTCTGGATCTTATCCGGCAGGCAAGAATTGACCACTATTCCGGAAATCTTGGAGAAAATGAAACCTCTATTCATAGCCTGTGCGTTCCGCTCTACGATTATAGCGGAAAAATGGGAGCTGGTATTAGTATTTGTGGCCCAAAGGACACCATTTGGGGCAAACATCTTGAGGTCCTGTTGGAAAAACTCCAAAATGTTGCCATTTGCATCTCTCGTGAATGGGGATATAATGCTTGATTCCGATACGTCCTAATGCCACGGTTTGGAGTCCGCCGCCTTTTATTCATGATTAGGCGGGTTACCGGTAAATTTTGCTGCTGAAGTTTCGAAATCTTCTTTACTGAAACTGCAGTTGTTTGATCTTGTCCTCAATTTATTACGGTGCAAATACGGAATTTAATCATGCTTGTATTTTGACCCAAATGCTGATTCATTCTGGAAATGGAAGCCCCAACGTCCAGGTTATAGTCCAGAGAAGGGCCAGGAGTTCTCCTCGTGTAGGCCAGTAGTCAACTCCAAGCAGTATGCCGTCAGCAGCCCTCTCTTTTCTGCCTCCGCCAAATACGGCCCGATTTTTTCCTGTGGGAGTGCCTTCATCTCTTTTTTCTCCATCTTGTGCAGTTTATGGCCCCTGGCAGAGTTCATAAAGAGCAGTCTTCCCTTGCCCCCTGTTCCAAGCAGTTGTTCAGCAGGGTGTAAATGCGTGGACTACCCTGGCACTCAGGCCCTTGTTTTTCAGTTCAATGTGCTTATATCTTTGCATTCGGCCATTCTTCTGAAGATCATTGTACCCAAATGGCTCCGAGTTATCAGATTGTTATCAATCGTGATTTTGAACGCTCATCCTTTGTTTTGCGGCGCAATTTTTGAGCACATCCAGCTCCGTCCTCACAGTGGATAAGGGACTGGATGGGATGGGAGGACCGGCTCAGTGTCAGGTGGCTGACCAATTCCCCTTTTCCCCCAAAACCCTCTTCTATCTTGGGTATGCCCTCATTATTTTCTTCCAGGAGTAGGCTTTTGGGGATGACGACCGCAAAATTGATATCATTCTTCCAATTTTGATCCCACCTTGGAACTCCCCGAAAGCCTTCGTAACTGCCCGCACTGCGGACAGAAGTGACCAGACTTGGCGTCACGCTTGGCGCCAAGTCTTTATTGCAGACAGATTGCCATCTCAGTGCATATTTTTTCATTCCCTTTTTTCCTGACATAGCAACGCCCCCTATGTAGTTATTGTCCTACAATAGGGCCTTTTGTCTATTGTCCGTTTTTACTGGAGCAGTTCACACCGGTCTTGCCTTCTGATATTCTCACGCTTCGATCAGCGCTCCAATCTCCCGCAGCTGCTGCAAAAACTCTTCCACATCTTTCAAGGCGGTCTCCTTCGGTACATCGTACTCTCCGCAGACGTGGTCCGCCAGCTCCTGAGCCGTGTGCTCTTCTGCCAGCAGATCAAAGATAAACCGGCCCACGCCGTTCATGCTGATCAGCCCATTGAAGTTCGCCGCCGCGGTGCCAATGGGAACAAGGATATTCTCCCCGGCGATCTCACGCAAAATAAATTCCTTTGAAACCTTCATATTTCCCTCCAAAGCGCTCTGCCCACAGAACTGAGCGCCACTCTGTGATATTCTCCGTGCTTCACTTATTCCCCGGTCTTCCCCGGAGCATCTCCCGCATGTTCTTCCAGCCAATTCCGGGCATATCCCAGATACGCGCGGGTCCTTTGACACATATATTCCGGGACGGCGGTAAACGCCCCGGACTCCGCATAGCAGATGGCAGAACACTGGTCGCATGCGCTGCGCAATGGGCAGGCGCTGCATGCAGGCGGTACCATGATCTGCTCCCGTGCGGACCGGATGCTTGTCCAGGCGCTCTGGAAGCTCTGTGTACCGAGGTCCTCTGAGGGTGTGGTCATCATTCCGCAGGGGCGTATCTGCCCGTCCCAGGTGACCCAGAAAGTGCTGCTGCCCGCGCGGCAGCGAATCCGCTCTGTCGGTAGCTCCTGGCACTCCTTCTCCGGGTCGGGAACGCTGTTGCCCGCCAGCATCTCCTCCAGTCTCCGGTGCAGCTCTTCCGGCTGGAAACGGAGGCTGTCATAATCGAATTGCGCCTTGGCCGACTCGTCCGGCGTCATGCGGTCAGCCTGGAAGCAGCCGTGCTCACAGGCCCGGACCGGTGGGAACATATACGACGCCACTTGAATGTGCAGATTGTGGTCCTTGGCAAACTGATAGGCAGCCGGTAGATCCTGGTGGTTGTAAGGTGTGACACTGAAATTCAGCTTTACCAGGACCCCCGCGGCCTGTAGGCCCAGAATGCTCCGGACCACCCGCTCGTAGGCCGACGGATCGCCGCACAGGGCTCCATAGGTCTCCGGCGACGCGCCGTACAAAGTGATATTGATGCGGGAAGGCGGGTCCGCCGCCAAGAAGCGGATCATCTCCTCGTTGATCAATGTCGCGTTGGAGTTGATGGAGACCATCAGTCCCAGTTTCCGGCAGCCGGAATAGATCTCCCGGAAATCCGGCCGCAGAAACGGCTCGCCGCCGGTGAGAAGCAGCAAAAGCGTTCCGGCCTCCTGACACTCCTTCGCCAGCGCCAGCCATTGGGCTGCCGTCCGCTCCCCTGCCCGGGCCTCCGCGTCGTTGGCCCGTTTGTGGATATAACACATGCGGCAGTCCAGATTACAGCGCGCTGTCAGTTCAAAGGTGCCGGACAGGGGGATGCCCTGGCTGCCGGCCTTGGCAAACAGGTAATTGCTGTATATTTGATAGGCGTTGCTCATATGGTAACTCCTCCGCCGTCGTGATTCATGCATCCCGCGCCATGGCCCGCTCCAGCGTCTCCACCGCGCGTTCATCCGGCGTGCAGGCCAGGGCGTAGACCGGCACAGAGGCCGTCAGGTCCAGCAGCAGATTCAGTGCCATCTGCCACTCCTCCCGTACTACACTGTCCACAAACACATTGGGGCACAGAGCGGCCACAGCCTGACTGGGGGGCAGGCGGCGGATGGTATTCTCCGGTGCCTGGGACAGGACCACCACCGCTTTCAGCGGCAAGGACACATTGCGGCAGATGCCGCTGGTGCCGGAGAAAGGCACGCCGTGGGCCATGGGGATGCCGTCCAATCGGACGCCTGCCTTGTCACCGTTGAGAACCTCCGCACCGCGATGGACGCGCCACAGCTCCGCCTGGGTGGATTTTCCGGTGCCGCTGGGGGCTGTAAAGAGGATGCCCTTCCCCTGCCAGCCGATGTAGGAGGCATGGAAGATCAGCGTGCGGAAGGGCAGCAGCAGTTGGGGCAGGCTCAGCGTGGACCACAGGCGCCGGTAATCCGTGGCCCACCGCCAATCCGCGTCCCGCACTGTGAGAACGGCCTTTTCAGGCCGGGCCAGGTCGTAGTCCAGGCGGGCATAGGGACTGGCTCCGGCGTAGATCATTTGGCAGCGTGTCACTATCGGACCCTTCTGCCAAACTTGGCGCTCGGTCTCACAGAGGCGTGGTTCCCCATCCGGTTCGGGCACCTCGGGTACTGCGCGGCAATCAATCAACAGGGCTAGATCATCGTCCGTGCATGCAAAACGCTCCATAACCGCGTCAGTTACTAGTGGAAGGTCCGCAGAAAGCGTCAAAGTTGTCTGGCAGATTTGAAAAGTGTAGCTTTGCATCTTCTTTTCTCCAGAAGAGCGCCTGCCCCCTAAAAGGCGCAGGCGCTCTTCTTTAGCCATATATCAGGAATTGATAACTATGGGCATATTGTTATCCGGTGCAGTAAACTTGCAATACTCAGTCGTCTCGAATGCGTTCCCAGCTTCTACACAAGTGTCCTCAGAAGTGGTAAAAGAATAGTTATCTGCGATGAAGGCTTCCCACATCTCAGCCAATTCTTGATGCGTTTTGCTCGGAAGAATGACATCAATATCGCAAGTCTTGCACAGCGTATTGTTGCCAGAGATGGACAGAGCGATCAGCTTGGGTTTCTCATAAGTTTTCATTTCTGTTCAACCCCTTTCTGTTCAGCCTGTCACAGTCCTGGCCTCGCTGGCCACACCGTCTGCATCGTAGGCGACAACCTCGTAGGTCTTGCTCTCAGTGCGCTTGACGGTATCGGTGAACACGTAGATATATTCGCTACTCCAACCGCGATCGACCAGCAGAGCGTTGATGGGCTTCAGGGTCTTGCCGTTGATGGTCAGCTCCGCCACATCCGTGGAGGCGGTGACGGTCACAGTGACCAGCTTGTTGCGGATCACGTTGATGCTTCTGACGCTGACATCCAGCTTCTCCGGCGTGAACACGGAAGTCTCGGGCTCCTCAGGCTCCACAGGGGCGGGCGCCATGCGCAGCAGGGAGAGCACAACAGGCTCATCATCAGCGGATACGGCCATCAATTCAACGGTGCCGTTTGTCTTCAGATTGCCCAGCGCCAGCAGACTGTTTTTAGCCGTGTTGCTGATAGTAACAATACCTCCGTCAGTAGGCGTTACCGCATAGTACATTTCAGTATTGGAGGTAAGCGCCTGAATCAGTTCACCGTTCACGACCAGATTAGCCGTCGTTCCCTTTGCAACACGTGCGCTGATCTGAACTGTGGTCGCACTCGCAACCTTGAAAGCGATGGAGCTAGTATTATCCAGATAGACCTCATTCTGAGGACCGCCCATGGTTTCATAGTTGCTCTTCGTCCAATTGCCAGTTGCAGTCTCAGTGTAAGCCGTGAATGTCTCGCTATTCAGCGTAGCATCCAACACATTGGTATAGACAGCGCCATATTCGCCCGAAGCAGTATACGCGTCGTTTTCAGTGTTGCGGTAGACACGGAAACCGTCAATAGTGACCGTGGTGCCTTCCGGCTTTGTTACAGTCGTGGTGGACTCCTCTCCACCGGTGCTATCATCCGTCAGCAACGCATAGGTGGCTCTGGAGGCATTGTCCAGCTCAGCCAGCGGGCTGTTTCCGTCAAAGTACACGAACTCGACGTCATCGAAGTCCAGACCGTCCGCCAGCAGTTCATCCACCATGGCGTACACATCGTCCAGGGCGCTGGAGGCGCTGCTGTTGACGCTGAACAGCGCGGGGCCAGCGCTGGCAGCGGAAACACTGGATTCAGCAGTGGTTGCCTTGCGATAGGCGGCGCGGATGTTCACCGTGTAGCTGCCCTCAGTCAACTCCTCGTGGGCCAGAGGCACCTGAGACAGCGTACCACCACCCACATAGCTGGTGTCAATGATGATCAGCTTACTGGTCGGACCCTGGAGGAGCAGATAGACATAGCCCGTGTCCGGACCGGCGGTGCCGATCAGGTCGAAGCCGTTGCCATAGAACGTCGTAGTCAGGTACTTGCTGCCAGTTCCGGAGGTCAGGTCGCTGACCGTCCGGGCGGAGCCCATGCTGTTGCCGGTGCTGCTAGCGTAGGCAATATCATAGCCATACCGGATGTCCTGATCAGCGCTCTGCGTACCGCTGATACTGCCAGACTGACTCCACTTCAAATAAGTGTCTTTATCCTTCTCTGTGTTTACAGTCAGGAAGTTATCCTCGTACAATACGTTGGAGGCGGGGATGATGTTGACACCGTAGCTCTGGTTACCTGTGAGCGTCAGGGCAACATGATCCGTGCCGGTCAGCACCTTGTTCGGCGTATAGGTGAAGCTGGTCCCATTGGCGGTAACAGTGCCGAACGTAGCAGTTCCGCTCAAAATTTTAGCTTCGCCAAGCTTATTGCTAAGGTTAATGCTCACCGGAAGACCGAAATCGATGACATATTCCGGAACGCTGACGGTGATCTCCGCCACAGCGGATGCATCGGAAGTCAGACTGCCCGCGCTGTATTGAGAGGAATAGCTGTAGGAGAATTCCGCCGTGTTGGTGATCTTTCCGTCCTTGACCACATCCGCATAATTATCCATGGTCAGCGTCAGTCTGGTGGTATAGGTATACGTCTTATCAGAGGTGGTAGAGGTTCTCATATCCGGATTGCTGATTCCGTCATTACCGGTCAGGGTATCCGTCAGCTTCTCATTGTCATATGTGATCGTACCATAGGTCGCGTTGGTGGCATAGCGGGTCACAACGACGCTGTAGTTGATGGTATCGCCCAGCTCGACCTTCATACCATCGGTATAGGTCGTCTCAGTTCCATCATGGGTGATGGACTTGATGGTTTTTTCAACCGTAGGCAGCTTCTGGGCAACGAATTTACATACTGTGGGAGAGCTTGCACTGCCCATGCCTTCGTTTGCGTTTTTAGTAATCGTCGTTGCGCCGTCGCAGCCCAGAGCAATCGCGTTGGAGAACAGGACCTTCATCTGGTCGATGGTCATGTTGCCCTCCAGCAGCGCCCAGCGGAAACCGTGCAGGGAACCGTTGATCCTTTTCCAGGCGGAATCGTTGTTGCTGGAAGGAATCGTGCTCGTGGCCGCATCGTTGAAGGGCCATGCGTCACTGCCCGTGCCGTCCGGATTGCCGTTGGTAAGCGTGTAATACTGATCCGCAGAGCCGGAGATGCTCATGTAGGTCAGGGCGTAGCCCTCATCCGGCGCGGCGAAGAACATGATGTTGAAGTGGCCCTTATAGGTGCCGTTGCCAGTCCAGTTGCCGGTGGTCACGCCGGTACCGTTGACCGGGATCAACTCGCCGCCGTTGATGGAGTAGTAAACGGTGCAGTTCTCAATGGTGCCAATATTAAAGTAAATTCCCTTGGAAGAGATATTGGCATCGGCGTCACCCTTGGTGACGGTGACCAGCCATTTTTGAGTTCTTACCACATTGCCGTCTGCATCCTTGATAGTGGCGGTGACCGTCACAGGGCTATTGGTGACATTCTGTCCCGCAAGAATCGCCTCGTTGGTGTAAGCACCGGCGTTGGTATCATACTTGCCGGCCACGCCCACATAGCTGCTGTCCGCAGAGGACCACGTAACCGTCTGGCCGTCTTCCAGAGTCACAGAGATGGTCTTGGTCTCATTTTCCTTGATGGAGATTGCGGTCCCCTCGGAAACAGTGACGGTATAGACGGTGGTGTCGGTGGTGACGGTGGTGGTGCCGTCCTTCAGGCCTTTGATGGTGAGTTGACCACCGGACAGTGTCGCGGAGGCAATCGAGCTGTCAGCGACTACAGGCGCACTGGTGCTGGCGTCCGAATAAGTTGCCGTTCCGCCAACGCCCAGATTCACCGCTTCAGTTTTTCTGTTGACCGTGATGTTGTAGAGCGTACTGCCAACCACCACGGAGGTCGTGCCTGCGGATACGCCGGTGAAGGTGATGGTGGTGCTGGGATTGGTCTCAGCCGTGCCCTCCTCAAGTTTAAACAAATACACAGTATCTCCGCTGCCACTTGCACCGGCAGTACTGTCCAAAGTAAGATCAGAGATGGTGCTGTTTGTCCACGATGACACGCTGCGGGAGATGGTTACGCCGCTGGTGCCGGAAATAGCAACCGTTTGAGAGGAGCTTTGTTCTGTAGAGAGGTCATAGCTCCAATTAAACCAACTACGGGTCGCCGTCGGATACAGATAGCCGGTGGTGCCATGGACCGTCCAGGAAGTTCCGCTGCCATCGAAAGTAAAAACGGCATTGCTGTCGGTTGCAATGGAATCAACGGAAATAACGCCGTCAGTAATCCTGACCGGGGTGGTGCCACCGGAGCTGGTCAGCGCATAGGCGTTGCCGGAATTGGCGCTGACGATCAGATACTGGTCATCAGCAGTAATGCCGCTGACGCCGTTGGTGACCAGCTGCCATTCCTTCGTAGAAGTTACTCCATCTGTACCAACCACATCTACCGTGGCAATACTGGTGTTCAGGCCATCGCCGGTATAGCTGCTTTTGTAGTTGCCGGTCTCGTCGGTCACAGTCTTCTCCTCGCCCACGGTGAGGTCGATACCCTCGGTGCCAGTGTACTCCCCGACATCAGAACCGGATTCGCCGCCGGATTCACCGCCGGATTCACCGCCGGAATCAGCCGTCAGGCCCAGATCATAGGTGGCATAGGACATGGTGTAATAGCAATTACTACCCGTACCCCAGGCGCTCTCAGAATCTTCGTACAGGATGGCGACCTTGCCATCGGACAGTTCCGTCAGGCAGGAGTACATGAACTGGTTGTCATTAGATGTAACGGAGATTGCCTTATCACTCTGCCAGGACATGGTATTACCATCATTGACATAGCCGACGAAAATCTTGCCGTTCAGACGGGCACTGCCTCTGCTGATGTTAGAGCCAGTCTCATTGGGGCCGGTGGGGCAGGAGACCAGAATAACCTGCTTACCGTCCACAAGCCGGGAGTAAGAAATGGCAGAAATCTGCGTGTTGGAGTTGGTATCAATACCGGTATTCACAGCGCTGTCCCAACCGTTTGTCCAGGAGTAATCTGCATAGTACAGCTTGGAATTGCCGTTGCGATAGAAGAACCGCAGGGTGCCGTCCTCCAGCTCCACTACAGCGGACTCAGAACTCCAGGAATCACCGATGAAGTTTGCGCTGCGCTTCCAGGTTTCGCCACCGTCAGAAGAGTAGATAAAGCCCATCTGCTGAGAATAAGTGCTTCCATTGTAGCTGTAAACCGGGAAGATAATCTTTCCGCCGGTCACCAAGCCCCGGCCGGGACCTACCAGGCAGACCTGCTCAAAGTCGGTCTTCACGTTGGGGATCAAAGTGGGTTCAGACCAACTCTTGCCGCCATCATTGGACTTGGTCAGGTACAGATAGCCGGTCCGAACAACCTGATAGGGAGAGTCGGAGAAGAATAGGTTGGAATCGGTGTCATTACCCGTGATGTTGAAGTAGGCATTCACGGTGTAACCCTGGACTTCGTCGCCGGCGGAACTATAAATTTTGCCATTATCCAGATAGTAGTCGTAGCTACTGTGGTTATTGTTGCTCAACAGAAGCTTGCCATCTCTGTTGAAGCCAACATCAGTGGAAGGAGCGGTGTTGCCGCTGCCGTTCAGCGCGATACCGTAGGGGTACAGGTCGCAGAGCATATAGACAGTCTTACCATCGGTGGCCAAGGCAGGGTCAATAAACGCAGTGGAACCGCTGCCATTGTACACATTTTTATTGTCGCCCAGGTAGTTGGCAAAGGTGTAGTTCCAGTTCGCGCCGTTATCGGTGGAATAGGACACAATGGTGTCCAGACCGCCGCCGTCATAGGTGGTGTTCCAGCGAGCGTCCGCGGCGGCCACCAGGGTGCCGTTATTGAGGGTCACCATGGCAGGAATGCGGAAACTGTTGCTGCCGCCAGTGCCCTTGGGGAACGGATTGCCAGTAGTAGTGCCGTCCGCCGGTTTTGTACCCATCTCAACAGCCAGAGACACAACGGGGAGCGCAGACAGCAACATTACCAGGACAAGAGCCACTGAAAGCAGTCTGCGGAATCTTTTCTGCTTCATAGAACGTTACTTCCCTTCATTCGATCAGTTTGGGTTTGGAAATCGTCACAGATTCCGGGGGAGGCCGTGATCATTTCACGACCTCGCCGCCGGGGGCGGAGTGGGCGGTGGACCAGGCGTGCTCGAAAGCGGCCCAATCGCGCTGGGGCAGCTTCTTGGTCCACTTCTCCATGGCCTTGGGCTCACCTCTGAGCGTCAGCCAGGTGTAGTCATGGCTGTTGGTGGCCTCCTGCATGTCGGCATAGAACCAGTCGCTGGGGTTGTTATCCGGCCAGTTGATCATCTTCTTCTCAGGCAGCAGGTGGTCCTCATCGGGCTTGCGGTTCAGCGCGCGGTTCACGATGACGCAGGCCTGCGCGCGGGTGATGTTGGTGTTGGGACGGAAGGTGCCGTCCTGGAAGCCCTGGATCAGGCCCACGCGGGAGGCGGCCTCTACGTAATCGGTGAACCAGGCGTTCTCAGGTACATCGGTGTAGTAGCCCTGGTACTCCATCCTGGTGGTCTCGAAGAAGCCCACAGCGATCTTGGCGAACTGGGCACGGGTGATCTTGCCGTAGGGACGGAAGGTGCCGTCAGTGAAGCCGTCGATGATGCCCATGTTGCTCAGAGTGGAGATAGCGTTGTTGCACCACAGGTCGGAGTTGCAGTCAGAGTAATTGTTGGTCTGGCACCAGTATTTGTCGCGGGCTTCGTCCGTCAGCAGACGGAAGAAGATGGTGGCGACTTCGCCGCGGGTAATGGTGCCGTAAGGCCGCAGGTAGCCGTCCTTGTAGCCAATGATGTAGGAATAGTGATCGTCGGTGTTCAGAACAGAACTGCCTTCGCTGCCGCCGACGGTATAGCTCAGCTCGGGATTGGGGAAGTCATGCTTCCCGGTGGTAGTTCCGTCGGGGCCGACGGGCTTCAGATATGCCTGCACGTTGGGATAGACGGTATGCTTGCCGGTATCGTTGCTGGGATCCATCAGCTTCGCGGTGTAGGTCAGGGTCATCGTCGTGCCGGGATTGATGTCCTGGACCAGGGTCAGGACAAACTTCTCATTGGTGCCTGTGCCGGCGGTGTATTTCAATTCGGAACCATCGCCAAAGGTCCAGGTATCACCGCTGTTCTTCCCGACGTAGGTCTCGCCGTTAATGGTCAGCGTGATTGCCTTAGTGGTGACCAGGTTGAAGTTGTAGCTATTCTTCAGGTTGTCCGTACCATTGCCGATCACATCGGTGATGGTGCTGCCCCTGGCAATAGTAGCGCTGGCGGTGCCAGTGGTAGCAGTCTTGCCGGCGATCCAATTGATGATATTGCCGATGATTTTTTTCGTGGTCTGCCCGACCTCTGTAATCTCGTCATTCTCAGAGACGTCATACAGATTGGCGCTGTTGCCCGCCGCGTACTCGACAAGGTCCCAAGCCAGGTCGGTCAGCTGCTTCAAGCTGGTATCGCTGGAATAGTACGGATAACCAACAACAAGCATTTTGGCGTTCTTGACATCATCCACGGCCAGCTTAGCAGCGTAGACGCCCTTCTCAAAGTTGGTATAGAGGTTGTTTCTTTGAATCTCTTCCATAGCACCAGCCAACGTGGTTGAGGTGTATGTGTAAAGCCCCGTTCCGACGTTTATCAGTTTTTTGATGTCACCGGCGCTTCTCAGCTGCTTGCCGCTACGAGCCAGCTCGGCGGCATCATTGTTCTGGAGACAGATGTCGCCAGCCATATCATTGATGGGATTGCCGTTGCTGTCCAGACGCCAGAAGCTGCCGCCGTCCGTGACCAGCACCAGATAGCGGTTGGCGGTGGAAACCTCACTGGTCGAAAGCTTGTTCAGTTCCGCCATACCAGCCCGGATACCGGCCTCCACGTTGGTGCCGTTCTGCGTTGCAAGCCACACCAGGGCATCAGTAGAAGTCAACTCCACATTGGTGGCGGAGGTCACCTTTTTGAGGTCAAACAGGGTGTGAGCCTCATTGGCGAACATGGTGACGCCCACATAGACGTTCTTATCCTTGAACGCGTCCTTGACAGCGTCGCCCCAGTCCTGAATCGCAAGGTGACTGCTATCCGTCGTCTTGAGCATACTGTACGTGCTGTCCAGAACGAACTCCACGGCAACAGGCTCGTCCGTGGCGGAACCAGGCGCGGTTACGGTGAGATTGATCTCCGTCTCCCAGTTCGAATTCAGATTCTTGGCGGTCTTATCGAGCTGGATTCCATCATTGGTGGTCACGCTGGCCGCCAGTGCCGCCGGCATCGTCCCCAGCAGCATCACTGCCGCCAGAAATCCGGCCAAAACTCTGTGTTTGCGCATATTCTTACCTCCATTAAACTCTTTGGCAGCACCGGCGGATGAACGAGGGCATCCTTCCGCCGGAAAGTGTAACAAGGGCGTTACAGCCGCCCGTATCGCTCGCACATATATAATCAAGGCTATTATAGCATCATGCTTTATGAATAGGCAACCAAAATTTGGATGGAAAATCTATGTATTTTGCTGGCATTTTGTCATATCGTGTCTCAGAACTCCATGGCCATCCGGCTGGATTCCTCCTCCGACAGCTCTGTGACCCGGCCGTCCATGACCCGGTACACCCGCTGGCAGAGGTTCAGCACGCTGGGCCGGTGGGTGGTGACGACGCAGGTCTTGTTCGGGCGGTGGCGGATGATATTCCGCAGCACCTGCCGCTCTGTCGCCACGTCCAGGGCAGAGGTGGCCTCATCCAGCAGGAGGACCGGCGCGTCCTTCAAAATCGCCCGGGCAATGGCGATGCGCTGGGCCTGCCCCTCGGAGAGGCCCTTGCCCCGCTCCCCCACGCTGCTGTGGATGCCGTCCGGCATCCGGGAGACAAAGTCCCATGCGCAGGCCAGTGTCAGGGCTTCCTGCAATTCCCGGTCCGTTGCGTCCTCCTTCACCATCCGCAGATTCTCGGCAATGGTGCCGGAGAGAATGGTATTCCCCTGGGGCACATAGGAAAACAGGTGCCGGGTCTCCGCGTTCATCTCCACCTCCAGGCCGTTGGAGGCCCTGAGGTACGCCCGGCCTCTGTCCGGCCGAACCAATCCCAGGATCAGACGGATCAAGGTGGTCTTGCCCTCTCCCGAGGGCCCCACCAGGGCCACGATCTCTCCGGGCCCGGCCCGGAAGGCGGAGTCCGTGATCACCGGCGGTCCCCCGCCGTATCCAAAGTCCAGATCCTCCATCCGGACCTCGAACCCGTCCCGGGCATAGGCGTCCAACCGGCTGCTGTCCGGGATATGCGGCTCCTTGTCCAGTTGGACCAGTTCCCGGATGCGGTGGGCGGAGACGGAGCTGTTGAGAAAAGAGGGCACAAGGCTCACCAGGTTGTTGAAGGTGGTGGAGAGTTTCGTGCTCTGGGACAAAAACAGGGTCATGGTGCCGTAGGCGATCTGTCCGGACCACAGCAGGTACAGGCAGTAGCCGAAGGCGGTGAACTGTACCGCCAATCCCAGGAGCGACAGGGCCGCCTCCGTTTTGATACTGAACAGATTGTAGTCCAGGCTGGCCTTTTTGAACTTCTCCTGCTGCCCCCGCAGTCCCTTTCCGTAGCGGTCCATCAGGCCGAAGCTCTTGATCGTGTCCAGATTGTAGAAAGCTTCTACCTCAAAGGACATCAGGTCGCTGCTGAGCCGCTTGACCTCCCGGCTGTGCCTGCGCATCCGCTTGAGCAGATAGCGGGAGCTCAGCAGCAAAAAGGGCGCGCTGGCCAGCGCGATCAGCGCCATGATCCGGTCATAGTGGAGGATGACGCAGAAGGTCGCCGCGAAGGTGTACAGGCCGATGACGATGCTGGGCAGCCAGCTGATCGCGTTGCTGGCCACCGTGTTGACATCGCTGTTGAAGCGGTTCAGCATGTCGCCGTTGACATACCGGCTGAGTTCCAGCCAGTCCGCGTCCAGGATCTTGTCAAAGACAGAGGCCTGGATATCATTGCTGACATACAGGCTGATCTTGGTGGAGACCCGGGAGATCAGACTGTGGAGAGCCAGGCTCGCCAGGGAAGAACTCACCATGATCGCCGCCATGACCGCCAGCTTGGAGGCCTGGTAGCCGGTGATGATATCGATGGCGTATTTGCTGGCCACCGCCGAGACCAGACTCAGGGAGGAGCTGGCGATGCCCAGGATCACATAGCAGGCCACCGCCCACTTGTACCGCCTGGTGTAGGTCAAAATCCAGCGCCAATCCTCCAGAATCTCTCCGAACGTCCCCTCCCTCCAGCACCGCAGCAGGACGCCCAGAGCTGTGGACTCCAGAAAGCCGGGAGGGCGCCGGCCGTCACGTTCCTTCTGTGCCATGGGGACTTCCTCCCTTCTTCCGGATATGAGAGATCAAGCCATATGCCCGGCGGAGCTGGGTGCGCAGGGGGCGAAGCCACAGCCAGGGACCCGCGAAAAAACGCCACCAGAAGTCTCCCGGCCCCAGCCAGGTCCCCTTCCGGCAGACCCGGATGACCACACCGCGTACCTGCTCCGGGACGATGGGGCCCTCGATGTCCTGCTGTCCGTCCCCCACCAGATAGTAGTTTCCCTCCGGGTCCACACGGCAGATCCGGTGCATGATGTAAGCGCCATTCCTCCGCTGGAACAGGGCCATGTCCCCCCGCTTCAGAGGGCCCTCTGGCTTCCGGAAGCTGATCTGATCCCTGCCATGGACCAGAAACGGCGACATGCTGTTTCCGGTAATGGTCAGAGACACGGTCTGCCCCTGTTCCGCGAGGTCCACAAGCACCGGAAGATAGGTGTTGATATCCACGGTCTTAGGCGTGGGTTCCATGGCCGATGTCCTTTCCTGAAAATTGATAATAGCTGCTCCAACAGGAAAACTGCGCAGATACCTGCTGCGCAGTTTTCCTGTTTTATGCCATACAGCCGGATGTGATTCCGGTCACGCCTGCTCTTCCCCGGTCTTTTTATGGCGGGAGCTGTACTTGCCGTAGTAGCCGCCATAGCCGTAGCCATAACCGTACCCGTAGCCATAGCCGCCGTGGCTGCCCTGGACGCCGTTGAGGACGCAGCCCATGATCCGGGTCCCGCTGTCCGCCAGAAGCTGCAGGCTGTCCAGCACATGGGGCACCTGTGCGACGCCGGAGCGCAGCACATAGACCGTGCAGTCCGCCGCGCGGGCGATGGAGGCGCTGTCCGCCACCAGCCTGCAGGGCGGGGTGTCCAGCACGATGAAATCCGCCTCCTGCCGCAGGGTGTCCAGCAGGGATGCCAGATGCTTGGAGCCGATCTGCTGGCGAGCATCCGCCGCGGGCTCATCACCGGCCAGCAGGGAGAGATGGGTGTCCTTCAGGGGGACCAGGTACTTCTTCACGTCCCGGTCGTTGCCGGCCAGCAGCTCCGGCACGCCTATGGAGGGCTTCCGGATACCCAGGGCCTTTTTCACGGAGGGTTTCCGCAGATCCAGGTCCACCAGGATCACCTTTGCCCCGTTCTGGCTGAGAGTCAGCGCCAGGTTTGTGGCCACCGTGGTCTTTCCCTCTCCGGGAAGGGTGCTGGTGACCATGACCACCTGGGCCTTCTGCTTCTTATCCTCCCGCAGGAACTTGATGCGCATGCTGCGCACGCTCTCCTGGAAGGCCCCGGATATCTTTTTGTTCCGGATGGAGATGGTCCGGTCCACAGCGCCGCTACGCCGTTTGAAAGTCACCTGGGGCAGTGCGCCCAGGCAGCTCTGGTTCAGCTCCTTTCGAATCTCCTCCGCCCCCCGGATGCTCCGGCGGGTGGCGGCGTAGGCCAGAATCACCAGCATGCCCAGGATCGCCCCCAGCACCGCCCCCTTGCAGACGGTGCGGGCGGGCCGGAACTCGTTATAGGGCTTTTCCGCCACCGTGGGGACTGTCAGCAGGTTCATCTGCGTGCTGCCCACCACGTAATCCGCCACACGGGGATAGATCTCGATCATCGTGTTCAGGATGTCGTAGGCGGCCTGTGGATCGGTGCTAGTGACCTTCAGGGAAAACAAGTTGGTATTCGGTACGGTCTGGGCGGTAATGCTCCCGTTGACATAGTTCACGCCCATCTCCTGCCGCAGCATGGACTGCATCAGCTCGGACTGCAGCAGATAGGGAAAGGTCTTGCTCAGCTGTTCCGCCATGGCCTTGTCGTAATAGTTGGTGGAACCGCCGATATCCGTCAGCATCCAATCCGTCATCTGGATGGTAAAGGTCACTTCCGAGGAGTAGCGGGGCGTATAGCTCCGCCAGCTCCGGATCCCCTGCGCCGCACCGAAGAGGATGGCCAGGATCACCGGCAGCCAGAACAGCCTCTGAAACGCCTTCCAGAACTCCTGGAGGAGCCGGAACAGGTCGATCTTCTCCTCGTCCAGCTGATCGATTTTATGATCTTCCATGTGATTCCTCCGCCTGTTCCGCCGGCTTTCCGCCATGCTGGTGTTTCCGGCTCTGGCCGTATCCATAGCCGTAACCATATCCATATCCATACCCATAGCCGTAGCCATAGCTGTGGTGGTCATTGGAGAAGGGCATGCTCCTGACATCATTGAAGATGCAGCCCAGCAGCTCGGCCTTGCAGCCGTTCAGCATGTCTGTCGTATCGTTGATCTGTCCCGCCGGGGCGCTGTCCTGCCGGATCACCAGCAGGGAGAGGTCCGCCAGGTCCGCCAGGGCCTCCACATCGGAAAAGAGCGCGATGGGCGGGGAGTCGATGATGATGTAGTCCATCTCCCGCCGGGCCTTTTCCAGCAGCCCGGCCATGCTCTCCGACGCGATGAGCTCCGCCGCGCTGTCGCTGGCATTGGTGGAGAACAGGGTATACAGGCCCGCCTTCTCCAGATATTCCGGCTCATAGGCCGCCTTGCCCTGGATGATATCAGCCAGCTCCCTGGCGGGCTCATGATGGAACAGCTTGTACTGGGCGGCCTTGTGCATGTCCGCGTCGATCAGCAGCACCTTCTTGTTTCCCTGGGCCAGGGCCAGCGCCAGGTTGGCCGTAACGGTGGACTTGCCCTCGTTTTCCAACACGCTGGTCACCAGGATCACCTTCCGGCCGCCCTTCTGGGCGGCGTACTGCAGCTTGGTCCCCAGCTTATAGATCTCCTCTGTAAAGTGGAAGCTGGCCACCGGCATGGTGATCAGCAGGCCCCGGTTGATCCTTTTTAGCTTGCTCCGCAGGCTCTTGTTCTTCTCCTCGTGGTGCAGAGTGCCGAAGAGCTTCACGTCCAGCTTCCGCTGCACGGCCGATGTGGTCTGGACCGTATCGGCCAGAAGAGCCAGGGCCAGCAGCAGCAAAACCATGACGCCCGCGCCGCCCACAAAGGCCATCTTGACGATGCGGGTCCGGTTCACCGGGTTGGAGGGTGCGGTCGGCACCCGGGGGCCGTCTAATTCC
Source organism: uncultured Clostridia bacterium (assembly GCA_945864305.1). Classification (GTDB taxonomy): domain Bacteria; phylum Bacillota; class Clostridia; order Oscillospirales; family Oscillospiraceae; genus Oscillibacter. The sequence continues at coordinate 18,036 of CAMBAJ010000009.1, forward strand.
TTCAGGAGTACGTTCTGGAAGACATACTCCGACACGGTATCGTAATTTTCCAGCAGGAGCTGCAGGGTCTGGAATGCATCCGCGGGAGATTCCGCTGTTACTTTCAGGGTCAGCAGGTTCGTCTCCGGGATCACAGAGGCCTGGAGCGTGCCGGGCAGGCTGGAGGCCCCCAGCTGGCTGCGAGCCACGCCGCTGAACATATTGCTCTCAAACAGCTGGGTGAAGGTATCCGCGATCTCCGAGGACAGGCTCAGATTGGAGAGCACCGAGGAATAGCTGCCGCTCTTCACGCTGACAGCCAGCGTGGCGCTGGCGGTATATTCCGGTTTGTACAGGGTCTGGACAGCCGTCATCGCCAGCATGGCGGCGATCAGTCCCGCCGCGATGATCAGCAAGATGTCCCTGCCGAGGCGCCGGAGCAGGCAGACGGGATTCAGGTTCGTCCAGTGAAACATCTGATGTTCTTCCATACTCCCTCCCTCACTCGATCACAACATAGAGGGTCGTGGAGCCCTCGCTTCCATTCTGTCCTCTACAGGTATAGGCCACCTTGTTGACGCCTTCGCTCAGCCCGTTTTCTGGCAGCTGGACCTCCACATTTTCCCGTTCCGCGCCGCTGACAGTCTCCAGATAGGCCCAGGGGTCAAAGGCCTCTCCGGCCTTCTGATAGATCAGGTACTCGCTGAGCTGGATGCGCGGCTCTCCCGCCTCGTAGCTGCGGACAACGATATCCAGAGTGATGGTGGCGGTGTCGCCCAGGCTGTTGGTCACCTCAAAGGTTGCCGGATAAATTCCCTCATTATACGTGCTGGAGCTGCTGGACACGACCCGGATCCGGTCAGAGAGGTCGCCGTCGATCCTGTCCGAAGCCGTCAGCCGGTCCTTGATCCGCAGAGCGCTGCCCACGGTGTAGCGCAGTTCCTGTTCAAGGGCGAAATGGGGCGGCTGATAATCTGTATACTGGATCTCCCGTGTCCTGGTGGCCACGTGGTTGTCGCTGTCCACCACCGCGTAGGTGACGGTGGCGGTGCTGGCTCCGGCGCGCTTGTCCACACCCTGGAGCAAGATTCGATCCGTCAGGTCGCCGTCCTTCTCGTCCCAGGCCGTCACATCCTTCAGCAGCGCCTCGTCTCCGCCGCCCTCCATAGGGATCGTCAGCGGGGCCTCCGGGCACTGGATGACGGGGATGGTCTGATCCTCCACGCTCTTTTGATAGATAGTGGACACCACCAGCAAGCCGGTGGATATCACCATGCAGACCAATGTAAGAATACGAAGTCGTCTCATAGAATCTCCTCAGGATTTTGATACGGATATCTGACGCGCCCCCGGTGCGTCAGCCTCAAATCTCAGTGTCAGAACTCTGCCAGGACCGGCCGCACGGGCTGGTCCTCCAGGATGCGGGAAGGATTTCCCTCCAGCAGAAAATCCGCGATCTCCGTCGAATCACAGTCCGCCGCGTAGTCCCACACATCCTCCAGGCGGGTGGTCCGCCGGAACGGACTGTGGGCATCGCTGCCGATCAGGTGAAGGCATCCCTCTCCCAGACACCAGTTTGAGATCCGGGCGGCCCCGCGGCCGAACATGCCGAAGAGGCTCCCCTTGTTGATCTGGAGCACATACCCCTCGTCTATCCACCGCAGCAGGCACTCCCGCTCTGTCTGGACGAAGCGGTACCGCTCCGGGTGAGCGATCACCGGCGTGAAGCCCTCCTTCCGGATGGCGTCCAGCATCTGCTCGGCGAACCGCCGGGACTCGTCAAAGCCGAACTCCACCAGCAGATAATGACTGTCGCCCAGAGGCAGCAGCTTCCCCTGCCGGAGCAGCTGGGGCACCTCCGGCGTCACATAGACCTCCATGCCGGTGTACAGTTTTAAGGGGATCTCATTCTGCCGCAGCAGCTCATTGAGATGATAAAATCGCTGCCGCAGCGTCTCGGAGCAGTAATTCCGGAACTGGCCGGGGACGTTGCAGTGGGGCGTGGTGGCAATGGCCGTAACGCCGCTGTCCACCGCCAGGCGCGCCATCATGTAGCTCTCTTCGTCGGTGGCGGAGCCGTCGTCCACCCCCGGCAGGATATGGCAGTGCAAGTCAATCATTCCAGCGTCCTCCAGCGGTCTCAGCCGTTGCGGAACGCATTGAGGTAGTACGCCTTTTTCAGGCTCTTCTCCTCCCGATAGGTCTCCTCCACCTGGCGGGCCAGCGTGTCGTCCTGGCCGGTGGCCTTCAGCAGCTCCCGCAACCGAGACACCACCGCCGCCACTTTACTGTCGCACTCCTTCTCCATGGCGATCAGCTCATCCATTTTGCTGTACACCACTTTGGTGCGGTTCTCGGAAGTGTGCTCTCCCGCCACATATTCGTCAATGGCGGACTGCACCACTGCATCCAGCTTTCCCACATACGTGGTCCGCAGAACGTACATAGTGGCAATGAGCTCCTTGATCTCCTGTTCCTCCGGGGTCAGGGTCTGCTCCGTCTGAGCATCCTGCGCAGTCTGGCCGCTCTGTTCGGCCTGTTCGGTCTGGCCGCTCTGCGCAGCCGAATCCCCCTGCTGGGGCGTCTGTTCAGGCTGGGCGGGCTGGGCCGCCTGCGTATTCTCTGACGGGGTCGGGCTCTGCTCCAGCAGCTTCTGGGCCGCCTCCTGCGCCGTCATAGATCCGTCCGTGAGCTGGGCGACCTCCTCATTGCTAAACGTATACTCGCTGATCTGGTACTCGTCCATGGCCTGGTTGAGCGCGGCCTTGTTCTCCTCCAGCCGCTGGTCCAGGGTATCCCTGTCCATGGTCAGGCCATACCGCAGGGCGCTAAGATTGTTCCACTGCCAGGCCGCCGCAGCCGCTCCGGCCACCACCAGAACGCCCACGACTCCCAGTGCGATCTTTGCTCCTTTTTTCATAGCAGTCCTATCCTCGTTTCTTCAAACCGGTGCCTGTCTATGTGTACTAACCCACCGCAGTCAGGTTCTCCACCTGAGCCGCCTCTTCCGCTTCCGCGGCCAGGATGGCGGCTGCGTTGACCTCATCGGGGTCCCGGAAGGTGGGCACCAGGCGGTGCAGCGTCTGGAAGATCTGCTCCCGGCTGCCGCTCTCCGCCACGGTCTCCAGCTCATGCAGCCAGATCTCCATTTCCGCCCGGTCCACCAGCGGCTTCTCCTCCACGAAGATTTTTTCGTTCTCCGTGCGCCGTAGATCGGCGTCCCTGGTCAGCAGTTCCTCATAGAGCTTCTCGCCCGGGCGCAGGCCTACCTCTTCGATCTTGATATCCACATTGGGCGTATAGCCGGACAGCTGGATCAGCTTCTCCGCCAGGTCCCAGATGTGCACCGGATCACCCATGTCCAGCACATAGACCTCTCCGCTGCGTGCAAAGGAACCGGCCTCCAGCACCAGCTGCGCCGCCTCGGGGATGGTCATGAAATAGCGGATGATCCGCCTGTCGGTGACAGTCACCGGTCCGCCGTAGGCGATCTGCTTTTTAAAAAGGGGGATCACGGAGCCGTTGGAGCCCAGCACATTGCCGAAGCGCACCGCGGCGAACTCGGTTTTGCTGTCCTGCCGCAGGCCTTGGATCACCTGTTCACAGAGATATTTGGTGGTCCCCATGATGTTGGTGGGATTCACCGCCTTGTCGGTGGAAATCAGCACGAATTTTTCCGCCCCGTACTTTCGGGCGGCCATGGCGGTATTGTATGTACCGAGGACGTTGTTTTTCACCGCCTCCTCCGGGCACCGCTCCATCAGCGGCACATGCTTATGAGCCGCCGCGTGGAACACCAGATTTGGCCGGTAATAGGCAAAGATCTTGTCCATTTTCTCTCGGTCCCGGATAGAGGCAATTTCCACAGACAAGGGGAATTCCGGCCCATAGCAGTGGATGAAGTCATTCTGCAGCTCATAGGTGGTGTTCTCCGCGATATCCAGGAGCACCAGCCGCTTGGGCTTGTAATTGGCAATCTGGCGGCACAGCTCAGAGCCGATGGAGCCTCCGCCGCCGGTCACCATGACCGTCTTGCCCCGGATCAGGGCGTCGATCCGGCTGTTTTCCAACTGGACAGAGGGCCGGCCCAGCAGATCCTCAATCCGCACCTCCCGCACCTGGGAGGCCAGAGAAGCCGTTTCCCTCTCTAGCTGGGTCATGGGGTCCTCGAAAATGTGCAGATGGCATTTGGTGGCGGCGCATACACGCAGAATCTCAGACCGGCGCTGGGGCGTCAGGTTTGAGATCGCCAGGATGATGTCCGTGACGGGCGTATTCTGCAATATCCTCTCCAGATCGTCAATAGGGCCCCGGACCTGCACGCCGTGAATGTGTTTGTCCAGCTTGTCCGAAGCGTCGTCGATCATGCAGTAGGGGATGTAGCGGCTGCCGGGATTGCTCCGCAGCTCATTGAGCAGGTTCACGCCTGACATCCCGGCGCCGATAATGGCCACATAGCGGCCCTTTCTCCCACGGTTGCTGGCCTTCGTGCGGTACATGCGATAGAGGAACCGGACCGTCAGCATGGCCAGCAGCGCCAGAGCGCTCCCCGTCAGGGCCCGGAAGGTCCAGATGATGTTGGCCCCCAGCACAAAGTTGCAGATGCTGTATAGGCCGAATCCCAGGCTCATGCCCGCCAGCAGCACAAAGTACTCCCGGCTCTCCGCATAGCGCCAAAGGCTGTTATAAGTCCGGAACAGCAGCTGGAACATCAGGACGCACAGCGTCAGAAAGCCGATGTGGAGCACCAGGTTCGAAAAACGGATATCTCCCCGGAACAGCGACGGAAGAAATAGTATGAAATTACACACAAAAATCAGACAGACATCCAGCAGCAGGACGATCTGCCCACGATACCGAGACATCAATTCAGTCTTCTCCCTCTCTATGTTTCTATGTTTTCTTCCCAATTCTCAACATTTTTGCTATTATATGCTTTCTAAACAGGAAAGTCAATTTACCATGCGCATAATCTCTTTCCTTTGCCATATCCGCCGGAGACGCACATACGCGTGTCCGCCCCGTATCGCCCTCTGTATCCGGCCAGTAAACCGGCGTTGTAGCGGGCGCCTATTTACCATATTTTAAATATGCGCAGGCGGCGTTCTCTGCCAGCCGCAGGCAGGTTCCGCGGATGACAACATACAATATTTTACATTTAATGTTTTATTATAACATGGTCCAATCATTTTCTCAACATGATTGATCCTTGAATATGCCCAGAAATCTCAGAAATACCGCTCCATTTTGTGACAGCCGTACACAAGGACATCTCTGAGCGCCTGCCCCAGTTCAACCGGTCGCTGTATCTGCAAGTCAAAGAGGTATTGGATATCAACAAGGCCCAGCGCCATATCCGGGGCGGCATTGCCACCCGCAAAAAATACCGCGGCGTCTGATCCGCATATTTCCACGCTATAAAATCAGTCCATATCTGATTTCCATGGACTTCAGCATGGAACCCCGAAAGGAGGCCTTCGCTATGGCAAATCCGCCCTGCGGCCACGGCTGGCAGGGTCAACGCGCTCCGGTCCAGGCAGAGTCCTCTCCGGCCAGCGCCGCTGACGCGTCCGGCGCGTCCGGCCCATCCGCTATGCCAGAGCCGCCGGTCCGCCGCTGGTCCCATCCCGTGGATGGCATCGACCCGTCGCAATACACCAATCTCAACCGGCAGCTGCATCCTTCTCTGAACTACATTCAGTACGCGCTGTCCTACCAAAATCAAATGCTGGCGGATATCAAAGCGCTGCTGCAACAGATCGTACTGGACTTACATGAACGGCAAACGGAAAAATAGCGGCTCTGACCGCTATTTTTCTAATCTCACTCTGGGACACGCTGAACCCATCGCTGTTTTCCCTCTTGTGTTTTCCGCGCAGGGGCTTTATAATAGGGGCCGTATTATGTAAATCTTTCCCGCGGCCCCGCCGCGCTGCTAAGGAGCGTTGTTTCAGATGTCCAGAACCCACCGCCGCCACAAGCGCCGCAATTGGGGGCGCACCCTTTTGCTGCTGGTCTTTCTTTTCGCCGCGCTGTACGCCGGTGCCCACTGCATGTTTCGTGCCCCGGAGCAGGCCCAGCAGGAACCGGGCTCCACTCAGGAGACAGAGGATGATGCCCAGGCAGAGACGCCTGTCTCCACCCCCGTCTCTACCCACTATGTCCGTAAAGAGGACTTTTACACCATCCTGGTCTCCGGCGTGGATGACGGCAACGGCGGAAGCGACACCAACATCCTCGTGGCGCTGGATGCCGCCAACAACTACATATACGGCGTCAGCATCCCCCGGGACACCAAGGCCTATTTCAACGGCAAGAACCACAAGATCAACGCCGCTTACAACACCGGCGGCATGGAGCTGTTGTCCGACGTGGTGTCTGAACAGTTGGGCATCCCTGTGGATTACACGGTGCTGGTGAATCTGAAGGGCTTTGAGGCCCTGGTGGACGCCATCGGCGGCGTGGACTTCTATATCCCCGTGGACATGGACTACGACGACCCCTATCAGGGCCTGTCCATCCACTTCTCCAAGGGTACGCGGCACCTCAACGGCGCCGAGGCGCTGAAGGTGGTCCGCTTCCGCCACAACAACGACGGCACCGGCTACGGCAGCGAGGACATCGGCCGCATGCAGACCCAGCAGGCGTTTTTGAAGGCCGTGGCGAAACAGACGCTGACCCTCTCCAATCTGGACAAGCTCAGCGACTTCGTGAAGATATTTCAGAACTACGTGGAGACGGACCTGACCATCAACAACCTGGCCTGGCTGGGGAAGGAGGCCATCGAGATCGGTGCTGAGAACATTGACTTCTCCACGCTGCCCAACGACTGGAAATCCCCCTACATCTACCTTGACCCGGAGGAGACCCTGGTCCTGGTGAACCAGTACCTGAATCCCTATGTGGAGGACCGCGTCATGGAGGACCTGCATCTTCTCTCCAAATAACGGTCCCCGGCGACTTTAGAAAGGAGCACTCATGAACAAGCGCGCTCCCGCCCTGCTGCTGGCCATCAGCCTGCTGCTGACCGTGCCGGCCCTGGCGGCTCCCGACAGCACGGAAAACTTTGTCCGTGGTAAGACCTATACCGGCCAGTTCTCCGACCTGACCTCCGACTCCGTATTCTATGACAATGTGGCGGCCCTGTATGAGTACGGCCTGTCCGTGGGCAAGCCCGACGGGACTTACGGTCTCCAGGACTCCATGACCGTGGGGCAGGTCGTCATCTTCGCCGGACGCATCCGCAGCCTGTACCGCACCGGCGACCCGGAGCAGGGGCCCGCAGCCTATGCCGGCGACGGTCCGGCGGCGCTTCCCTATCTCCGGTATCTCCAGGCAGAGGGCGTGTTGGGCACGGAGCTGGACGGCAGCCTGTCCGATACCGCCACCCGGGCGCAGGTGGCCCATGTGCTGGCCCGTGTGCTGCCGGAGGAGGCTCTGCCCCCCGTCCATGACGCGCTGATCACCCAGGCTTTGGCTACCGGCCGCTATATGACCGATGTCACGGACGCCACCCCCTACCGGGAGGACATCCTGACCCTGTACCGCGCCGGGCTTTCTGTGGGCAGCAATGCCTTCGGCTCGTTTTTGCCGGACGCCCCCATCACCCGGGGCGCCGCCGCGGCCATGCTGACCCGCATGGTGGCCCCGTCTCTGCGGGTCACGCCGTCCTGGAATGTCTCCGCCCGGTATACCAGAGCCCGGGGCGCCACCCTCGCCAGTCTGGTCCCGGACGGCACCTATACCGCCGCCCCCACCACCGACCAGGAGCTGGAAGGCTGTGTCCGCCATATGCTGTCCTCCGGCAGCAACGTCCTGTCCCTGCAATATGCGGGTATCTCCCCGCTGGGTGCCCGGGAGGTCATGGAACAAGCGCTGGCCATCACGAAATCCTACTGTGAGCAGAGCTACAACACCGCCACCTGTACCTTCAACGAGGCCGGCTCTCTGACCCTGACCTTCTCCGCCACCGACGCAGGAGAGAATGAGATCGGCACGTACCGGACCCAGGCCATGGCGGCAGCCATCTCCCTCCACGACCAGCTGTGGGAGAGCGGCCAGCTCACGGCGGACATGACAGAATACGAAAAAGCCCGGGTCTACTACACCTGGATCTGCGAGAACTGCGTCTACGATTTCAGCGCAGGCACCGACTCCATCAGCCACATCCCGTACAGTCTCTTTTACAACGGCACCGCCGTGTGTGACGGCTACACCGGTGCCTATAACCTATTGCTGAAGCTGGAGGGCATCGAGTGCACCGCCCTGTCCACCAGCAGCCACATCTGGACGGTGGCGGACCTGGACGGCACAGAGGTCCACATCGACACCACCTGGGGCGACAGCGGCAGCACCATCAGCTACGACTACTTTGCCATGACGCCCCAGCAGTCCTGGAACGCCCATCCCTGGTGACAAAAACGACGCTCTGCGGAAATTTCCCGCAGAGCGTCGTTTTTATCGGTAGTACGCCACCAGCAGGTCCACCACGGTGCCGTAGGACTGAATGCCATTCTCGTCTCCGTAGGCCTTCAGAGAGGTGTCGTAGACCTTGTCGGCCACCTTCTGGGCCGCGTTATCCTTGAACTGATCCCGGTAGGCATTATTGTATGCCAGGTCCGCTTCCACCGTCTCCGGCAGCGTGTCCCGGATGGTCCAATAGGCGTCCGGGTCTACCCGGTACAGGGCGTTGCCCAGATAGATGTACCCCATCAGCCAGCCGGAGTAGATGTAGGCCGGGTCTTCGCTGGTGGTGGAGGCCAGCACCGCCAGGAAATTGCATTCCTGCTCGGAGGCGATTCCCCGCTGGTGGGCCATCTCATGGGCCGCCGTGGAGGGCAGGAGGCAGGCGGGGCTGTCCACGTTCACATTGGCCTCCCCGGTGTAGGCGCAGTAGAAGCCCGTGAAATTGATGACGCTCATCAGCCGGGAGAAGTACATGGCCTTGACGCCGGTGTCCTCGAACGCAAGAAAGGGGAACTGCTTTTCCAGCTGGTCATAGACCTCGGGGCTGCTCTCCAGAATCTCCTCCCGGGACACGGCGAACAGGCCCTGTTCGTCCCGCTTCACATCATCGGCTGTGGCGCTGAGTTGTTGGGCAAAATACTCTGTCACCGCCAGCAGGTCCTCCTTGGCCACCGGCTGGGCGGTGATCCCGGACAGGTCCTGGAAGCTGTCCGTCCAGAACAGCACGCCCCACAGCAGGCAGAACCCGGCGTAGATGCCCAGGCAGGCACACAGGCCCCCCAGCACCGCGCTGTAGGCCCGCTGTCCCCTGTGCCCCTTTGCCCGGGCGACGGCGGCGATGCTCCATGCCGCGTAGGCCAGCCCCAGCAGGATTGCCAGGACATACACCACCTCCATGATGGAGATGTCCGTCCGGTAGCACAGCCGTCCCAGGGCCCGCTGGATCGGGAGGGACACATAGGCAGCCAGACCGTTCATCCAGGCCCGGCTGCTCCGGGTGAGCCAAAAGGCTGCCAGCAGGACTAGGTCCGCCAGCAGCCAGATATGGAGTTTTTTGTGTCTGAGAAAAAACGCTTTCATCGGTTACTCCGCCGCAGCCAGCAGCTGCTTCGTATAGGCCTCTTTCGGGTGGTCGAAAATCTCATCCACGGTCCCCTGCTCCACAATGCGGCCGCTCTTCATCACCAGTACCCGGTCACACAGTTGATAGACCACGTTCAGGTCGTGGGAGATGAAGAGATAGCTCAGGTCCAGCTCGTCCCGCAGCTGCCGCAGCAGCTTCAGAATCTGGGCCTGGATGGTCACATCCAGCGCCGACACCGGTTCGTCGGCAATCAGAAATTTGGGCCGCTGGATCAGGGCCGTGGCGATGCTGACCCGCTGCCGCTGTCCGCCGGACAGCTCCGCGGGCCGGGCTTTCAGGCACTCTGTAGGCAGCTCCACCAGCTCCAGCATATCCCGGACCCGGCGTTTCCGCTCCGCCGCGTCGTATTTGCCGTAGATTCGCAGAGGCTCCTCCAGAATCCACTCCACACTGTAAGCGGGGTTCAGGGAGCTGTACGGGTCCTGGAAGATCATCTGGGGCCGCTTCGTATAGTGGACCACCTGTCCCTTGTCGGGCTTTACCATTCCCAGAATGGTACGGGCCAGGGTGGATTTACCGGTGCCGGACTCGCCCACCAGACCCAAAATCTCGCCGTGGCGGACATCAAAGCTGACATCGTGGAGGACCTCGTGATACGCCTTTTTGCGGAGCACGCCGCCTTCCTGGTAGCCGCTGGTCACATGCTGCACGGAGAGGACCAGTTCCTCGCTCATACGTCCCCCTCCTTCCGCTTGCGGGTGGGAATGGCGGCGATGAGCCGCTGGGTGTATCCGTCTGTGGGATGGTAGAACACCTGGTCGGTGTCCCCCTCCTCGACCAGCTTTCCCTTCTGCATGACCGCCACCCGGGTGCAGAGCTTCCGCACCACGTTCAGGTTGTGGGAGATGAACAGCATGGAGATGCCGGACTCCCGGTTCAGCTTCTTCAAAAGCTCCAGAATCTGGGCCTGGATGGTCACATCCAGGGCCGTCGTCGGCTCGTCCAGCAGCAGCAAGCGGGGCCGGATGACGATGGCCGCCGCGATCATGGCCCGCTGGAGCATGCCGCCGGAAAGCTCATGGGGGTACTTGTCATAGACCGCCGCCGGGTCCGGCAGCTCCACCGCCGCCAGGGCCTCCAGCGCCAGTTTCTTCCGCTCGGCGGGGGACAGCTTCGTGTGGATGCGCAGGACCTCTTCCACCTGGGCACCAATCTTCATCAGCGGGTCCATGGAGCTCATCGGCTCCTGAAATACCACGCCGATGGCCTTTCCCTGGACCTGCCGCAGCTGTGCCCGGTCCGCGTGGAGCAGCTCCACGCCGTCCAGCAAAATCTCTCCGGAATAGGCGCACTGTTTGCGGGGCAGCAGCCCCGCCACGCTCATGGCCGTGACGGACTTGCCGGAACCGGACTCGCCCACCAGGCCCACGATCTCGCCGTCCCGGATGGTCAGGCTGACGCCGGAGACCGCCTCCCGGTCACGGGTATGGAATTTGACATGTAAGTTCTTGATCTCCAGCATCAGGCCACCTCCCTGCCCCGGCGTTGCAAGCCCTCGCCGATGAGGCCCACGCCGAACACCAGCAGAATGATGACCAGGCCCGTGCTGATAGCATACCAGGGTGCCATGGTCAGCATGCTCTGGGCCTCGGACAGCATATAGCCCAGGGACGCGTCCGGCGGGGTGACGCCGATTCCCAGATAGCTCATGGACGCCTCGGCCAGAACGGCGTTGTTGAAGCCGATGGTGATGGCCGGCAGCAGCACGGACATGGTGTTGGGCAGGATGTGCACCACCAAAATGCGGCCCCGGGAGGCCCCCATCAGCCGGGCGCTTTTCACATAGTTCACGTCCCGCAGCGACGCGAAGGCCGTGCGGGTGACCCGGGCAAAGCTGGGGATGAACACCAGGCCCAAGGCCAGGATCACGTTGTACTTCTTGCCGGGTCCCAGGATGCTGATGATGACCAGGGCCAACAGGATGCTGGGGAAGGCCGTCAGCGCGTCGTTGAAGCGCATCAGCGCCTCATCCACCACGCCGCCGAAATAGCCGGTCAGTGCGCCCACCGCCGTGCCGCACACGGCACCGATGGCAACGGTGGCAATGGCGATGGCGAAGGTGGTCCCGGCGCCCTTCAGCACCCGGCTGAAGATGTCCCGTCCAAAGTTGTCCGTCCCCATCAGGTGCGCCAGGGAAGGTGCGTCAAACTTGGGCCCTACGGCCATGGCCGAGGGATCGTAGGGCGTCCAGAAATAGCCCAGAATGATCAGCGCCGCCAAAAAGGCCGTCAGGATCAGTCCGGCCGTCAGGTAGCCGTTTCTCTGTCTCATGACCCACCTCCCAACCGCAGGCGCGGGTCGATCCGCTGATTGATCAGGTCCGCCACTGTACCGGCCAGCACTACCCACAGCGCCAGGATCACCACGATAGCCTGCACCACCGGGTAGTCCCGGTTGGAGATGGACGCCACCAGCAGCCGGCCCAGGCCGGGGATGGCAAAGACCTGCTCCACCACGATGCTGCCCGCCACGATCTCCGCCATGGTCTGGGCCAGGAACGTGACCACCGGCACCAGGGCGTTTTTCAGCACATGGCGGTAGAGGACGCTGCTCCGGTCGTTGCCCCGGGAAATGGCAGTCCGGACGTAGTCCTTCTGCATCTCCGCCTGGACGGTGCTCCTCATCATCCGCCCCGTCATGGCGATGCGGGGGATGGCGATGGACACGGCTGCAAAGAGCATATACTTGACAGCACCCCAGAAATCCTCACTCAGGCCGGGGAACTTGCCGTGGGTGAACCATCTGAGGATCGTGCTGAACACCCAGGTCAGCAGAATGCCGGTAAAGAAGGGCGGCACCGCCATACACAGCTGGTTCAGGGCCGTGGAAAGGCCGTCCAGCCGGCCGCCGGCTCTTCCGGCGGAGCGGAGGCCCAGGGGGATGGAGATCACCGCGATCAGCAGAAAGCTCAGCACGCTGAGGCACAGCGTCACCAGCACCTTGGGGGCGATCAGGTCCCACACCGGCTGGTGATAGCTGTAGGAGGTGCCCAGGTCGCCGGTGAAAAAGCCGATCAGCCATTCGCCGTACCGCACCAGGAAGGGTCGGTTCAGGCCCATCGCCTCCTCCAGCGCCGCCACCTTCTCCGGGGTGGCCTGGGTGCCCAGCATGATCTCCGCCGGATTGCCGGAGATCAGGTCAAAGGCCGCAAATGCCAAAAAGGAGACGATGACCATGGTCAGCAGCAGCATGGCAATGCGCTTGACTGCGTATTTCATGGTCATCATCCCCTTTCCGGGTAAGCGGCAAAGCTGCCGCCTGTCATATTACTCCGCCCAGCGGACCGTGGACAGGTCCAGGACGTAGATGGGATAGAAGTTCAGGCCTTCCAGTCCCTTGCGGACAGCCACCAGGTCCGCCAGGTCCTGGATATAGACGTTGGCGGCGTTCTCCGTCAGGTTGGTCAGCATCTCCTTGTAGATGCCAGTCTGCTCCGCATCGTCATAGCAGGCCTGGGCCTGGGCGAAGAGGGCGTCGTAGTCCGCGTCGCTGTAGTTGATGAAGTTGTTGCCGGCGGTGGAGGTAAACCGCTCCAGAAGGGCGCGGGCGGTCATATTGGAGGCATCCACGCCCACCACGGTGGACTGGTACTGCCGGCCGGCGTACACGTCGGACAGCCAGGTGCCCCACTCCACCAGCTCGATCTTGGCGGTAACGTTGATCTCCTTCAGCTGCTCCACCAGCACCTGGGCGGTGTCGATGTGGGGCTGATAGTTGGAAGGCACAGTGATGGTCATCTCAAAGCCGTCGGGATAGCCGGCCTCGGCCAGCAGGCTCTTGGCCTTTTCGATGTCCTTGGTGTAATGGTTGGTCAGGCTGTCGTCAAAGTACTTGCCGAAGGCGGGATACATGCTGGAGCCGATGGGGCTGCCGTAGCCGTCGAAGGCCAGGTCGATGATGGCCTGCTTGTCCACGGCGTAGCACAGAGCCTGCCGGACGCGGACATCGTCGAAGGGCTTCTCGGCGTTGTTCAGGTACAAAGCCTGGACCAGGTTCATGGTGCCCTCTTCCACATAGAAGTCATCGCCCAGCTGGGCCACCTGAGTGCTGGTCAGGTGGGCGAACATGTCGATGGCGCCGCTCTGGAGGCTCATCATGATGCTGTCGGCGTTCTCAATGATCTTGTAGGTCACCTTGTCCAGATAGGCGGGGGTGCCCCAGTATTCATCGAACTTTTCCAGGACGATGGAGTCCTGGGCGGTGCGGGACACAAACTTGAAGGGCCCGGTGCCCACGGGGGCGGTGTCCTGCTGGTCATAATCCACGGGCAGAATGGCCGTTGTCATGTAGGAAATAAATTCGTTGCTGGGTTCGGAAATGGTGATTGCGACGGTGCGCTCATCAAGAATCTCTACCGCCTGGATAACAGAAAACGCCTCCACCAGGGGGTCTCCCTCAGAGGTGTCGGCGCAGCGATCGATGGAATATTTCACATCCTCCGCCGTCACCGTCTCACCGTTGTGGAACTTCACACCCTCCCGCAGGGTAAAGGTGTACGTCATTCGATCATCGGAGACCGTGTAGTCCTCGGCAACAGCAGGGATCAAATCACCTGTGGAAGTCGGCTTCATCAAACCTTCAAACACATTGAACATGACTTCTTTGGTTCCTGCCGCCACCGCTTTGTGGGGGTCAAGACTCTCGTCCAGGTCCTGGGCGATACCCACCGTGATCTCGTTGGCGTGGGCTACCGCTTCGGTAGAGCCAGTTTCGTTCTGTCCATCTTCCGAGGCCTTTTCTGTGCTGCTGTCTCCGCAACCGGTGAGTACAGCGCCCAGGAGGCTGACCAGAAGAAGGAGTGCCATCAGTTTCTTCTTCATGTCGTTCTTCTCCTTTGCATCACTGCCGCTTTGGGTCAGTGTTGGACGGTATTGTCCGCCCTGACAGAAATGGTTGGCTCTATTCAATTGTAAAAGGAGCCTTGCGAAAGGTCGTTATTTTTATAACGAGCCATCCGCAAGGCGTATTGTACACGATAAGGTCTGTGATTGCAAGCCCTTTTTCAGTTTTTTTCCTCTTCCGGGTCAATTTCCCCCTCCGGTTCTCCAGATGCCTCCGGCTCCGTTCCGCCGGTCCCGGCGGGATGGTCTGTGGTATAGGCGCCGGTCGCCAGGGGCAGCTTCTTTTTCCGAAGCCGCACGTTCACCATAAAGTCCATCAGGCTGTACAGGCAGGCGCAGACCGGCACGCCGAAGAACATGCCGGGCAGGCCGAAAAAGCTGCCGCCCACCAGGATGGCGATGATGACCCACAGGCTGGAGAGGCCTGTCTTGTCCCCCAGGATCTTGGGACCGATGACGTTGCCGTCCAGCTGCTGGAGCGCCAGGACGAAGATCACGAAGTACACCGCCTTCATGGGAGACACCAGCAGGATCAAAAACGCGCTGGGGATGGCACCCAGGAAGGGGCCGAAGAAAGGGATGATATTCGTGACGCCCACGATGACCGACACCAGGGGCGTATACGGAAATTTCAGGATGGAACAGCAGATGAAGCACAGAATACCGATGATGAGGGAGTCCAACAGCTTTCCCCGGACAAAGCCGGAAAAAATATCATCCACCTTATGAGCAGCCCGCAGCACCCAGCAGACCCTATCCCGGGGAAGCAGGCCGTAGACCACCTTCCGGGCATAAGCCGCGCAGGTCTCCTTGGTGGCCATGAAATAGATGGACACGATAAAGCCCACCAGCAGATCGCTGAAAAAACTGACCAGACTGAGTACGCCGCCAGCGGCAACGGACATCACCGTCTGGGCCTTTTTCAATGCCTCCGTCTCCAGCCAGGTGTTGGCCTTTTCATACGCAATATCCATCTGGGCCGCCGCCCAGTTCTCCAGAGCCGGGTTGCTCTCCAGCAGGTGTTCCACCCAGCCGCTGATGGTGTTGTAATAATTCTCCACATTGGAGATCAGCTGGAAGATGCTCTTGTACAGTTCCGGCAACAGCACGGAGGCCAACAGATAAACCAGCAGTCCAATGACAGCCCATGTCAGCAAAAGGCTTACCGCCCGGGCACCCGTGGAGATGAGTTTTCCTTTTTCTCTTGCTTTTTTTATCGATGCGGAAAACAAGTTATCCTCAAAGAAATTCACCATGGGGGCCAGCAGATACGCGATGAACGCACCGTAGATGACCGGCTGGAGCGCCCCCAGAAACTGCCGCCAGATACCCAGCAGCACACGGTGTCCCGCCAGGGTATCATAGAACAGCAGGATCGTGCCGACAGTCAGAAATACCGCCACGCCCAGCTTCATATATCCGTTATCCCGTTTCATGGACCGTCCCCCTCATTTGTACCTTCGTTTTTTATTCTACATGCCATATCTGGGAATTGCAATCCTCATTTCGCCGTGATATACTGCCTTTTACGCAGTTTTTACACCCTTCATTTCTGCATGCAGGAGGCCTTATTTTATGGAGCTGAAAAAGCTGCTGATGATTGTCAATCCCCGGGCCGGAAGGAACAAATCCCGGGGCCCCTTGTTCGACGCGGCCGCCACGCTCTCCGAGGCTGGCTACGCGCTGACGATTCACCGGACCACCGGCAACGGCGACGCCGCAGAAACCGCGGCCCGGGAGGGCGGCGATTACGATGTGGTGGTGGCCGTCGGCGGCGACGGCACCCTCAACGAGGTGATCTCCGGCCTGATGCGGCTGGAAAAACGCCCCCTGCTGGGCTATCTGCCCCAGGGCAGCACCAACGACTTCGCCGCCAGTCTGCACGTCTCCGGGAAACCGGCCACTGCCGCCGCGGTGCTGGTGAAGCACGCGCCCCGCCAGCTGGATATCGGCTGCTGGAACGACCGGCATTTCGTGTATGTAGCCTCTTTCGGCGCCTTCACCCGGAGCTCTTACGCGGCGTCCCAGGCCGCCAAAAACGCCCTGGGCCACTTTGCCTATATTCTGGAGGGCATGAAGGACCTGAACACCCTGCGCCCCTACAAGGTCAGGCTGACCGCTAACGGCGAGGTTCTGGACGGAGAATACCTGTTCGGCGCCGTCTGCAATTCTACCTCCATCGGCGGTTTGATGAAACTGGACCCGGAGCGGGTTGTTCTGGATGACGGCAAGTTCGAGATGCTGCTGGTGCCCAATCCCCAAACCCCCCAGGACCTGCAAAACCTGGTTCTGGCCCTGCTGGAGCAGCGGTATGACCGGGAGGGCCTGGTGTTCCGCCACGTCTCCTCCGTCCATCTGGAGACCGAGGAGGAGCTCCCCTGGTCCCTGGACGGAGAGTTCGCCCCCAGCGCGCCGGCTGTGGAGATTCGGAACTGCCATCGGGCCATGACAATGCTGATATGAGTCAGGAACTGGAACTGCTGCGCCGCCGGTATGGCGGCCGCCAGCCGGGCCTGCTGGGCGCCCGGCACAGCTACGCGGTCCTCTGCCCGCTGTTGGAGCGTCCCGACGGGCTCCATCTGCTGTTTGAGGTCCGGGCTCAGGGCCTGCGCCAGGGCGGTGAGGTCTGTTTCCCCGGCGGCCGGATGGAGCCGGGAGAGTCCGTCAGCGCCTGCGCGCTGCGGGAGACGGAAGAAGAAATCTCCATTCCCGCCTCCGCCGTCACACTTCTGGGGACTCCGGATTTTATCTGCAATCAGAGGGGCTTTTTGCTCTATCCCGTCCTGGGGCTAATCTCGCCTGAGGGCTTTGCCGCCATGCGCCCCTCCCCGGCGGAGGTGGCGGAGGTCTTTACGGCCCCCCTGTCCTTTTTCCGGGATACGAAGCCTGAACTCTATCATTATGACCTGTTTCCCCAGGTTCCAGACAGCTTTCCCTATGAAGCCGTAGGGATCCCCCGGGATTATTCCTGGGCCTCCGGGAACGTCGAGGTCCCCGTGTGGCACTGGGACGGCCACCCCGTCTGGGGCATGACGGCTCGGCTCGTTCGCGATCTGATCTCCACCTTTTCCTGACAAAAGTCCCCCGGGGTCAATTGCCCCGGGGGACTTTGTTATGCCCCACGTATCCTCAGGAAACCAGCATCACCACATATCCCGCGTACACTGCCAGCATGAGTACGCCCTGCACGCGGTAAAATTTCCCCTTGAGCAGCGGAGGCAGCACCGCCACGCAACACAGGAGCAGGCACACGGGTAAGTCCAGCGCTGTGGTCTGGCTGCCGATGGTCAGTCGGCCGCCGGACACCGCCGAGCAGATGGGCAGGATCATGGTCAGGTCGATAACATTGGCGCCGACGATGTTGCCCACGGACATGGACGCCTCTTTTTTGGCAATGGCCGTCAGGGTCGTCACCAACTCCGGCAGGGAGGTCCCGATGGCTACCATCGTCACGCCGATGATGCTGGACGGCACCCCCAGCTGCAGGGCCAGTTCACTGCCGTAGTTGATCAGAAGCTGCGAGCCCAAGACGATGGCCGCGATGCCGATGACAAACATGCCCAGCTTCATGATCATCTGCCGGTAGGAGGTCGTCCGACGCTCGGGGAGGGCCTCCCGCTCCTGTACGCTGCTTCTGGCATCCACGATGTTGTTGCCCAGATAGACGATGAAGATCACAAACAGCAGCAGGCCCGGCAGGAGCCGCAGCGTGCCGCTCCAGCACAGCACCGTCAGCAGCGCCGCGCCGACCACCATCAGTATCGCTTTCAGGTTGAATTGCTTCCGGTTGACCACGGATGGGATGCACAGTACGGAAATGCCCAGGATCAAACCCAGATTCGCGGTGACGGAGCCCACGGCGTTGCCAACCGCCAGATCAACCTCTCCCTGGAGCACGCCGGTGACGGACACCGTCAGCTCCGGCAGCGTCGTAGCCAGGGACACGATGGTAGCCCCGATGATGAACCGGGGCACGCCGGTGGCCTCCGCGATCCAGACGGCGCCGTCCAAAAACCAGTCGCCGCCCTTGACGATGAGCAGCAGCCCCAACAGGAACAGCAGCACTGTGATCCAAATACTACCCATATCCATCCCTACCGTTTCTTTCAAAAAATCAGCGAGACCCTTCCTGCGTGCAAGCAGCTGCCGGCATTTACCGGCAGTTTCACACACAGGAAAAGTCTCGCTTTTTCGACGTGCCCGGGCAGCCCAACGCCGCCGTGTTGACGAGCTCCACCGCGCCCGAGGACGCAAGCTACTCCCTTTTCCATGTTCTTTGCGGAAATATTATATAGAATTCCGGCCCCGTTAGTCAACGAAAACCGCCAGGGAATCTCCGTCTTGTCCGGCCCTTCCCATGATATGCGCTTCCCGCCCAGGCATTCCAATCAGCGGAAATCATCGCTTCCCCAGAATCTCCGGGTCAAAGCCGATATTCTTCTCCAGAATCATCCCGCTGTTCTCCGTACTCGCGACAGGAGAAAAACCGTAGTCTGTGAAAAACTGCGCGGCTCCGCTGTTCTCCGGCAGGGCCACATGCAGTCTCTCGCCGCCGTGCGACCGAGTATACTGCACCGCCTGCCCGATAAGCTGGCCGCCAAACCCCCGCTTCCGGCAGTCCGCCCGAATGCACGCCAAGGATATCCAGCCGTTCTCCGGGCCAAACTGCACCAGGCCCACCGGCTCCTCTCTCAGATAGCCCAACAGCGTGGGCCTGACAGCGGCATCCGCCAGCAGGCGCTCTCTGTCAAAGGGCTGCCTCTCCTTCTCTTCCCAGACAGCGGCTATCATCGCCGTCAGAAGTTCCGCGTGGTCCTCCATCCGCAGCGGCTGAAAATAGAGCCCCGGCTCCAGGCCATTGGCCCTCCGGCGCACCTTTTCCCCCGCCAAGAATTCCGGTGTTTGAAGGTGGCTGTTATCATCCCGGGAGAGTACCCGCAGCACGTCTCCCTCCGCCTCGATAACGGAGACCGCCGTGTTGTCTCCAACCGGTGTCTGAGCCATCTGGGCCACAGTATAGCCCTGGAGCGCAGCCAGAGTCAGGCGGATGGCATAGCCGTGGGAAAATACCGCCACGGTCTTTCCGTTATTCACCCTCGCAATTTCCCGGATGGCGCCCAATGTCCGGTCCAGCACCTGCTGCGGCGTCTCCGCATGCTCCACATGCCAGCGTTCGGGGTGGAGGTTGAAATTCTCCATCTGCGCCGGGTCGCTGCGGTAGATATCGCCCCAGGTCCGCTGTTCCCAGTCACCCACACAGATTTCCCGCAGCTCCGGCACCCGGTGGAGTTCCAGGCCCTTGGGCTTGTAAATAGCGCTAGCCGTGGCGCAAGTGCGGTACAGGTCGCTGGAATACACTGCGTCAATATGGATATCCGCGAAGCGGCGCTCCAGTGCCCGGACCTGACGCCAGCCCCGGTCTGTCAGGTTGCTGTCATACTGTCCCTGGGCAATGCGGTACAGATTGCCCTCCGCTTCAGCGTGGCGGATCAAATAAATCGTGGTCATAAAGCCTCCCCAAATCTCAGCATTTTATTCAGCAACAGTATAACGTATCCGGAACCTTTTGGCAAATCGAACCGCGGTGTTTTTTTTGCGCTTCTCCGGTCATACTAGTCCCGTGCCGATAAAGGAGTGACTGTAATGAAAACGTGTACCGGATTTTGGGTCGGTATGAGCGCCGGATTGATGGCCGGCGCGGCAGTGGGGATGATGGTGCCCTGCGGCAGAGATCCCATGAAAACACAGGTAGGAAAGAGTATCCACAAACTGGGTGTCGCCGTGGACCACGCCGTGGACAACATTGTTTCCGAAATGCGCTGACGCGCGGGCGGAGGGCGAATGCCCTCCGCTTTTTTTAAAAAAGTTGAAAATAGGGATTGACTTTTCAGAATCCTTTGCTATAATAATGACGCTGTCTCTTCAAGGCAGCAAACAACTGTATCAGCAGAGAAGCACTGGAACAGCTATGGAGAAGTCGCCTAGTTGGTCGAGGGCGCATGATTGGAAATCATGTAGGCCCCTAAAGGGTCTCGAGGGTTCGAATCCCTCCTTCTCCGCCAAAAAAGGCCTGTAATCCTGAAGATTACAGGCCTTTTTGTTGTACAATGGCAGTCAGGCAATGGCATCCTGGTTATCAGTTATCAAATGAGTGTTTGAAAAGCGCGAGGTCCCATCTTGTGGTGAGGCTCCGCAGCTTTGCAGGGAATCTCTTCGCTTTCAGCTAGAATTTGCTTCACCGAGTCCGCATCCAGCAACGGGAGATGGCGCAATATCTCCGGCTCGATCTTCGCCAATCTCAGAAGGGTGAAATCGGGACACTGCGGCTGATCCTCTGTAGGATCGAATATACAAACAGCCCCCGGATGGCTCCGGGGGCTGTTGTTTTTTTACTGGTTTGCCGTGAAAAAACCATGCGGCACACCCGGACCGCCCCGTCGCTTTCAGGAGCGCTCGCTGCGTTCTTCTCGTATGCTGCGGCAGGTGTCCCG
The DNA here is from genome assembly GCA_945864305.1 of uncultured Clostridia bacterium. GTDB lineage: Bacteria > Bacillota > Clostridia > Oscillospirales > Oscillospiraceae > Oscillibacter. Next base: position 38,957 of record CAMBAJ010000009.1, read on the forward strand.
CTGGACCAGCGCCGGCGTCAGGAGCCGCTGGGTGAATTCCGCCCCGTCTCCGCTCTTGATCAGTTCCATCAGCAGGCGCACACCGGAGCGCGCCAGGGCCTCCGTTCTCTGCGAAAAGGTCGTCAGCCGAATCTTGGGCAGAGCCGCGTAATCGATGTTGTCAAACCCCAGGAGTGATACCTGCTCCGGGATGGCAATGTCCAGTTCATCGGCGGCCTGCATGACACCCAGGGCCATCAGGTCGGAGGCCGCGAACACCGCCGTCTGGCGGAAGGGCTTCAAAAACAGCTCCCGGGCCAGGTAATAGCCCATCTCGGTGGTGGAGTGGCTCTCCCGGTTCCACGCGGTCTCCACCTCCATCCCCAGCTCCGCCGCCGCATCCAGAAACCCCCGGTGGCGCAGCAGATGGGTGGCACTGCCCTCCCGCATTCCCAGATAGGCCACCTCTCTGTGACCCAGATCATGGAGATACCGGGCCGCCAGCTGGCCGCCCACATAGTTGTCGGTGCTGACGGAGTTGATGCGCCAGGAGGATTCCAGCGGGGCAAAGGCCCCCAGCAGTACGATGGGCACAGCGGACTGATACCGCTCCAGAAACTCCAGCGCGCTGTTGCTGGCGTTAGTCATCAGAATGCCGTCCACCCGCTGGCTGATGAGAAAGTCGAACAGCCCGTCGATCCGGCCGTCTCCCGGCTGGCCGCTGCACAGCATGACCTGATATCCCAGCTGGGCGGCGTAGGTCTCGATGTGCAGAGCCAGGGACGCGTGGAACGGCCCCGCGATATCCGACAGCACCACGCCGATGACGTTGGTGCGGCTGGAAATCAGGCTCCGCGCCAGCAGATTGGTGCGGTAGCCCTCCTTCCGGCACAGCTCCAAGATCCGTTGCCGGGTCTCCTCGTTGATCTCCGGTGCGTTGTTCAGGGCTCTGGAGACGGTGGTCACGGAAACGCCCGCCATCCGAGCGATATCTTTGATCGTTACACGGCGCATCAGCATTCCCCCTCCACAGATTGGCATATTTTTCTGGTAACGTTTGCACAACATTTGGAAATACAGGCCGCCCATTGTCCTCGAGCGTCCCGTCAAGCAGCATAATTTCAGTCCAAAATCTCCCAATTCACCGAATCATTCGCAGAAATTCAGCCGATAGATTTAAATGAAATCGATTCCGGTAGGCCCATTATATCAAAAATATCCCTCAGAAGATATTGTGCAAACATCACAAAACAGGATGTTTTATTTAGTCTCTAATGTGAAAAATGCAAAAGTATCTTGACAATTCTTTGTTTATAATGGTAAGGTATTTTTAGAAAGCCGAAAACGTTTGCATGAGTTTTCACAATCGCGGCGTGCTTTCCGCTCCAGAATCTTAGGAAAGAGAGAGGGTGCCTTCACGCAATGAAGCAAAACGAGCAAAACTACTCCAAGTCCCGGCGGCTGAAGAACCAGATCAAAGCGGTCGTCACCAACCCCTACAATGTGATCGTACTGATTGCCATTGTCCTGCTGACCTATCTGATCATCCTTCCGCTGCTGGACATGCTGTCCACCACGTTCCAGTTGTCTCAGCGGGACCTGCGTGCCGTCCCCGGCGGTGTGGCCGGTGAATTTACCCTTTACTATTGGCAGCGGCTGCTGGCCAGTGACCTGTCCAAGAACCTGCTGCTGGTTCCCCTGCTGAACTCTCTGAAGATCGGCGTCGGCGTGTCTGTGTGCGCCATCGCCCTGGGCTCCGTCCTGGCCTGGCTGATGGTCCGCTCCGATCTGCCTTTCAAGCCCTTCTTCTCCCTGGCGGTCATCATCCCCTATATGATCCCCTCCTGGGTAAAATCCCAGGCGTGGCTCAGCATGTTCAAGACGCCCCGCGTCGGCGGAGCGGCGGGCTTTGTGGCCTCCATCATGACCTCCATGGGCATGTCCAATGAGACCATTGAGACGATCCTCTCTCCCATCGCCTATGGCTCCATCGCCATCATCATCGTCCTGACGCTGCACTATTACGCCTATACATACCTGCTGGTCTCCGGCGCACTGGGTTCCATCAACTCCGAGCTGGAGGAGATGGGCGAGATCCAGGGTGCCAGTAAAAGCCTCATCCTGCGGAAGATCACCCTGCCCCTGGTGCTGCCCTCCATGCTGTCCGCCGTCATTCTGACCTTCTCCAAGGCCATCGGCACCTTCGGTACCATCAACTACCTGGGCTCCCCCGTCAACTTCCGCACCCTGTCCAGCGAGCTGTACTCCAACTCCAAGTCCCAGAACACCCAGACCGCCTTCGCCATGGCCATCCTGATGATCTGCATCGCGGCTCTGTCCGTGTTCATCAACCAGAAGCTCATTGGCTCCCGGAAGTCCTACGCCACCATCGGCGGCAAGGGCGGCCGCTCCACCCTCATCGGCCTGGGCGGCTGGAAGCCCCTCATCACCATTGTTCTGTTCATCTTCTTCATCGTCGGCATCATCATGCCGGTGGTCATCCTGATCATCGAGAGCTGCATGCTGAAGGAAGGCACCTACTCCCTGTCCAACTTCACGCTGTACTACTGGATCGGCGAGGGCAATCCCAACATCATGGAAGGCGTGTCCGGCATCTTCAAGAACAGCAACTTCAAGCTGGCTCTTTGGAACTCCCTGAAGCTGACCTTCGTCAACGGTGTGTTCGGTACCATCTTCGGCCAGATGCTGGGCTATATCTGCGCCAAGGGCCGTGGCAAGCTCCACGGCAAGCTGGTGGAGCAGCTGGTGTTCATCCCCTATCTGATCCCCTCCGTGGCCTTCGGCGGCATCTACCTGTCCATGTTCTCCAAGGAGCAGACGCTGTTCGGCGTGACCCTGATCCCCGCCCTGTACGGCACCTTCGCCCTGCTGACCCTGACCTCCGTGGTCAAGCACCTGCCCTTCGCCTCCCGCGCCGGCACCTCCAACATGCTGCAGATTAGCGGTGAGCTGGAGGAGGCCGCCATGATCGAGGGCGCCGGCTTCTTCAAGCGCTTCGTCAAGATCGTGTTCCCGCTGTCCAAGAGCGGCTTTATCTCCGGCTTTATGCTGATCTTCGTCTCCATCATGAAGGAACTGGACCTGATCATCCTGATCATGACCCCCAAGACCTCCACGCTGCCCTATCTGGCGTTCCAGTATCAGAACCAGAACTGCCCCCAGGCATCTGACTGCGTGGCGATCGTGATGTTCTCCATCGTGTTCCTGGTGTATGCACTGGCGAATATCTTTGGAGACGCTGACCTGGCCAAGAGCATGGCCGGCTGAGAAGAGAAAGGAGACGACATCCATCATGAGCAAGATCGTACTGACGAATATTGATAAATTCTACGGCAAGAACCACGTTCTGAAAAACCTGAACCTGACCATCGAGGACGGCGACTTCATGACCCTGCTGGGCCCCTCCGGCTGCGGCAAGACCACCACTCTGCGTGTGGTCTCCGGCCTGGAAAAGCCCCAGAGCGGCTTCATCCACATGGATGACAAGGAGATCGTCAACGCCGCCGAGGCCTACTTCGCTCCCCCCAGCAAGCGCAACCTGAACCTGGTGTTCCAGTCCTACGCCCTGTGGCCCCACATGACCGTGTTCGACAACGTGGCCTTCGGCCTGAAGATCCGCAAGGAGCCCTCCGACGTCATCGCCAAGAAGGTGGCCAGCGCCCTGGAGCGGATGCAGATCGGCGAGTACGCCAAGCGCTATCCCACCGAGCTGTCCGGCGGCCAGCAGCAGCGTGTCGCCATCGCCCGCGCCATCGTGTCCGAGCCCCGTCTGCTGCTACTGGACGAGCCTTTGTCCAACCTGGACGCCAAGCTCCGCGTGGACATGCGCTCCGAGCTGAAGCGGTTGCATCACGAGACCGGCACCACCATCATCTACGTCACCCACGACCAGGTGGAGGCCCTGACCATGTCCACCAAGATTGCGCTGTTCCGCAAGGGCGAGCTGGTCCAGGTGGCGCCCCCCCTGGAGCTGTACGACAACCCCTGCAACCTGTACACCGCCGACTTCATCGGCAACCCCAGCATCAACTTCGTCAAGGGCACCGCCACGGCGGACGCCTCCGGCATGGTGACGGAGAGCTCCGTAGGCCAGATCAGCTTCGACCGGGCCGACATGGCGCCCGATGCGCCCCAGAGCGGCAAGATCGACGTCACCCTGGGCATCCGTCCCGAGCAGCTGACCATCAGCCGCGTCCAGGACGACACCCACCGGGTGGAGGGCCACGTCTACTCCGGCATGCCCGCGGGCTCCGAGACCCTGGTCTCCGTCCGGGTGGGCGGCGACATGCTGACCGTCAAGGAGCTGGGCTCCACCCACTACAGCAGCGACGAGAAGGTCTATCTGGGCTTCAACCCCAAGAAGATCAATGTCTTCGACTCCACCACCGAGAACCTCATCAAGTACTGCGTCTGATCCTGTACCCCCTGCGGCGGATGCCGCGTCAAATAAAAAGGAAGAATCTAAGGAGGAAAAGGAAATGTTCAAGCACAAGAACTGGCTGGCTGGCCTGTTGGCCGTGGTCATGCTCTTCACCCTGACCGCCTGCGGCGGCAGCAAGGAGACTGAAACCAGCAGCACCACTGACTCCCAGACTGAGCAGCCCGCCGAGCAGCCCGCCGCGTCCGAGCTGACCGAGTGGGAGCAGAGCTCCGGCATCTACAACACTGACGAAACCGACGAGGAACTGTATCAGCAGGCCCTGGAGGAGGGTGCCACCGTGACCCTGTACTCCATCTCCTCCCGCTGCACCAAGGTTGCCGATGCTTTCATGGCAAAGTATCCCGGCCTGGAGTGCGTGCCCTTTGATATTTCCACCAACGAGCTGCTGGAGAAGGTCACCCGTGAGTATGACGCCGGCGCCCCCACCGCTGACGTGGTCCACATCAAGGACCAGGACGGCTCCATGTACATCGAATACGTCCAGGGCGGCAAGTTCTATAACTACCAGCCCGCTGACATCTTCTCCCACATCGACCCCGAGTACACCGCCACCGCCACTCCGCTGTACATTGAGCTGACTCAGCTCTTCTACAACACCGAGGCTTATCCCGACGGTTCTCCCATCACCAACATCTGGCAGCTGACCGAGCCCC
>CAMBAJ010000010.1 GCA_945864305.1 uncultured Clostridia bacterium
TGGTGGCTGGTGCCAATATCGCAGGCTTCCAGAGAGTCGCCGACGCCATGATGGCTCAAGGCATCTTCTGAGTCGAGTATACTCCAAAAAGTGAATCAAGGGTAGCGAAAGGAGAAACTTATGCTGAACATTTCTATCACCCGTTCCGCTGTGAAAAAGGCGATTCCCACTGACGCCAGTGCGCTGGGCTTTGGAAAGATCTTTACGGATCATATGTTCATCATGAACTATGACGAAGGTCAGGGCTGGCACGATGCCCGAATCGTCCCCTACGCTCCGATTGCCCTGGACCCCTCTGCCTCGGTGTTTCACTACGCTCAGGAGTGCTTTGAGGGTCTGAAGGCGTACCGCACCCCTGATAACAAGATACAACTGTTCCGCCCGGACTGCAACGCCCGGCGTTTGAACAACACCCATGGCCGGCTGTGCATCCCCTGCATCCCCGTGGAGGACTTCGTCCAGGCCGTGAGCACCCTGGTGGAAGTGGAAAAGGACTGGGTCCCCCACGCGGAGGGCGCCTCCCTGTACATCCGCCCCTTCACGATAGCCACTATGCCCCGGCTGGGCGTCCACGCCTCCACCAGCTATCAGTTCATCATCATCTGCTCACCCTCCGGCGCCTATTACGCCACCGGCCTGGCACCTGTTAAAATCTATGTAGAGGACACCTATGTCCGCGCTTGCCCCGGCGGCACTGGCTACATCAAGTGCGGCGGCAACTACGCTGTATCCCTGCTGGCCGGTCAGAAGGCCGAGGAAAAGGGCTACAGCCAGGTGCTGTGGCTGGACAGCCAGGAGCGCAAGTATGTGGAAGAAGTGGGCGCCATGAACATCTTCTTCAAAATCGAAGGCAAGATTTACACCGCCAAAGCCGACGACAACGATGGCACCGTGCTGCCCGGCGTCACCCGGCGCTCCATTATTGAGCTGCTGAAGGACTGGGGCTATGAGGTAGTGGAGGGCAAGCTGTCCATCGACACCATCATGGCCGCTTCCAAAGACGGCAAGCTGGAGGAGGTCTTCGGCTCCGGAACCGCCGCGGTCATCTCCCCTGTCAAGCAGCTGGACTATGAGGATCAGTCTGCGTTTATCAACAACGGTGAGATCGGCCCTCTGACCCAGCGGCTGTATGACACCCTGACCGGTCTGCAGTGGGGAAAGCTGCCTGATACCAAAGGCTGGATCGTCCCCGTCTGCAACGGATAAATCTATTTGTGTGACCTCATCATTTTCTCTCCCCTGCACGCGACCCGCTCCGGCGGGCCGTGTGCATTTTTCAGAGAGAAACATGGCCTGTTCCGCTTTTCGCAAAATCAATGATACGCTGATACGCTGCAAAAGCCGGGAGGACACTTCAAAAAGTGTCCTCCCGGCTTTTGTTCTTTGTTACCTATAGGTATTGTCCCAGGTCTTCCCGTTCCACGATCTGCTGGCGGAAGTGCTCCACCCCCGGTGGAAGGACGGCGTCCTCCGCCCATAGAAGATAGATGGACCGGGGTGGGATATCGTCCTGAATACTCAGCGGCACCAGATCGTACCGCTCCTCCAGGCCCTTCATTCTGGGGACGATGGACACGCCCATCCCATAGGATACCATGTCCAGGATATTGCTGTGGATTCTGGACTCGGCAAAAATCTCCGGCCGGACGTGGACGGATTTCAGGATGGAGTCATAATAGCCCCGGATGACGCAGTCCTGGCTATAGGCGATGAATCGCTGCTCATGCAGGACCGACAGCGGCACAGACCCCCGTTTTCCCCAGGGATGGTCCTTGGGAACCACGATCACGTTGTCCTGATACCCCAGGAGTCTGGAGGCGATGCCCTCTGTGACGGGGATGGTAGAGATGCCCAGGTCCGTCTCCCGGCGAATGAGCCGCTGCTCAATGTTGGACGCGTCAGCGTGAGACAGTTCAAACCGGAGCTGCTGCTCCTCGTCTCCAGCAGACAGGTCTGCGATCATGCTCAGCGTCAAATGCTTCACCGATTCCAGATAGTCCAGCTTGATCACGGTCCTGGCGGGTGTGGCCATATCTTTTACCATCTGCTCGCCCCGCTCCAGCGCCTGCAGGGCATCCCGGACGCAGGAGAGATAGGCCTTGCCGCACTCCGTCAGCTGGACCGACTTGCCCCTGCGCTCAAACAGCCGGACGCGCAGCTCCTTCTCCAGGTTGGAAATGGCATAGCTGAGGGTCGCCTGGGTGACATGCAGTTCTTTCGCCGCCTGCGTATATTGCTGACACTCCGCGATCTTTTGAAAATAGTAGAGCTGCTGCAAATTCATGGTTTCCTCCGGAGAAGTATAGATATTGTTTTAGCTTTATTCCTTTAATGCAGAATAGTATCACATTTTTGTCCTCAGGGCAACCTTCTGCCGGTATCTTTCTGTCCGCGCCGCCGGAAACCTTGGTGATTTCCGAAAAACAGTCTTCTTTTTGCGGTGGCCGAAATCGATATATCGTAAAAAAACGAAAAATTTTGTCCTTCTTTCCGTACAGGAAATTCTGCTGAAATCCCAAAATTTGTTAACATTTTCTCCAATATATAAATTTTATCTATACTTCCTTAAAAATCCATTTGTAGACTTTTTTCCAGACTCTTGTTATGTTAAGAACCATGAATCGTTCGATTCGAACAGAGAAGGAGTCTTCATCCATGAATCATTTCAAACGTGTATTTGCCCTGCTGGTCTGCATCTGCCTGATGGCCGCCGCTCTGGCGGGCTGCGGCGGCTCTTCCAGCACCACTACTGCCTCTGATCCTTCCAATTCCAGCAGCACTTCCGCCCCGGCTGAAACCACCGGCATTGACTATCCTACCAAGGATATTCAGGGCTCCATCATGTGGTCCGCCGGCGGCGTCTGCGATATGTCTGCCCGCGCCATCGGCGCCGTTGCGCAGGATGCTCTGGGCTCCAACATCATCTTCACCAACCGGGCCGGCTCCGGCGGCGCTGTGTCCACCACTTACGTGAACGCCCAGCCCGCCGACGGCTACGAGCTGCTGTTCGGCGCTGAGAATCCTCAGATTGCCAAGGTCATGGGCACCGCTGAAATCGACTATGACGATTTCACCCCCATCGACCTGTACTGCACCACCTACGCCGCCGTGTCCGTCAGTAAGGACTCTCCCTACAACACCCTGGAAGAGCTGATGGATGCCATCCTGGCCAACCCCGGCAAGATCGTCATGGCCACCACCGGCGCCGGCGGCCTGCCTGAGGTCGTGGCCGCCATGTTCGCCGATGTCGTGGGCACCGATCCCATCCTGGTCCCCTTCGACGGTGAGAACGAGTGCATGACCGCCATTATGGGTGGCAACGCCGACTACACCATCACCACCCTGGGCTCCGCCGCCGCCTTCTATCAGTCCGGCGACATCAAGCTGCTGAGCATGATCGCGGAGAGCCCGGTGGAGGGCTATGAGGACATCCCCATTGTTGTGGATTCCTATGCCGACTTCTCCAAGTACGTGCCCTGGGGCCCCTTCTACGGCGTGTTCGTCAAGAACGGCACCGATCAGGCCATTGTGGACAAGCTGACCGATATCTTCAGCGCCGCCGCCGAGGATTCGGACTTCCAGCAGCTGCTGCGTGACAATGGTTGCTTCCCCATGAATGTGTCCGGCGACGAGGCTGTGGAATATGTGAAGAGCTACCGCAGCATCACCTCCTGGCTGCTGTATAACTCCGGTGCCACCCAGAACTCCCCCGAGGATTTCGGCATTGAGAAGCCCTGATGAGGAGCGCGCCGTATGAAAAAGAGAAAGCTTGAAAAAGGAGAGCTCGGCTTCATCACGGTGCTGGGTGTATTCAGTCTGATCTGTCTGATCGCCTCTATGAGAATTTTTGTGACGGCCCCCACGCTGAATGGCGAGGGGACCGTCCCTCTCATTACATCCTGCGTTCTCGTTGTCATGACGCTGGTCATGCTGCTGGAAACGCGGGGCTGTCCCAGAGGCTTTGAGAAGGGCGCGGCACTGGGCCAAAAGGCGCGGGAGCTCCTGCAGTTCCTGTTTCCCGGGATGGTGGGGCCCATCATCCTGTACTGTCTGGTATACGCGGTGCTACTGAGTATCCTCGGTTTTGCCGTTTCCACTTTGATTTTCCTGTTCGTCTCCATGATCACGCTGAACCGGGAACACAAGGTCCGTTCTTTCCTGATCTCCGCCATCACACTGGCCTGCATTATGATCCTGTTCCAGTTTATTTTCAAAGTACAGCTGCCGTAAGAAAGGAGTATACTTCCATGGAAATATTCGGACATATGCTCCAGGCGCTCATTGACCCACAGCTGGTGATCTATCTGGCTGTGGGTGTCTTCCTGGGCATCTACATCGGCGCGGTCCCCGGCCTCTCCGTCACCATGGCCGCCTCGCTGCTGATCTCCTTCACCTATTCCTGGGACGTGCTGCCCTCCATGGCCGCCATGGTGGGTATCTACATCGGCGGCGTGTACGGCGGATCCCGCTCCGCCATTCTGCTGAACATCCCCGGCGCTCCCGCCGCCGTGGCCACCGCGCTGGACGGCTATCCCCTGGCCAAAAAGGGCCTGGCAGGCCAGGCCATCGGCATTACAGTGGTCCAGTCCGTCCTGGGCGGCCTGATCGGCACCATTATCCTGGCCGTGGGCGCTCCGGCTCTCGCCAAGGTTGCACTGACCTTTGCCCCCCGGGATTACTTCCTGCTGGCCATCATGGGATTGCTGCTGATCGGCAGCCTCGGTTCGGATTCCCCCGCCCGGGGCGTCATGTCCGCCGCCATCGGCATTTTTATCGGCTTTATCGGCATGGATTCCCAGACCGGACACATGCGCTTTGTCATCGGCCCCTCCGGCTCTCTGTTCCGGACGTATATGACGCTGGGCGTCAGCTATGTGGTGGTGATGATTGGCCTGTTCGGCATGTCGGAGGCCCTGATGCAGCTACGGGACCTGTCTGTCAAGCCCGTCAAGCAGAAGGTGGACAAGATCGTCCCCGGCTGGAAAAACATTCTGAAATATCTGCCGCTCTCCATCCGCACCTCCCTGATGGGCACCTTCATCGGCGCTCTGCCGGGTACCGGCGGCGACATTGCGGCCCTGATGGCCTATGACCACGCCAAGCGCACCACCAAGGACCCGGAGACGCCCTTTGGCGAGGGCGCTCTGGAGGGCCTGGTAGCCTGCGAGTCCGCCAACAACGCCGCCATCGGCGGCGCCTGCATCCCCATGCTGACCCTGGGCATCCCCGGCGACGCCGTGACGGCCATCATGCTGGGCGCCATGTACATCCACGGTCTGAATCCCGGGCCGCTTCTGATGAAGAACTCCGCCGACGTGTTCTGGTACATCATCGGCGCCATGTTCGTGGGCAACATCTTCCTGCTGATCTTCGGCTTCACCGGCATCAAGCTGTTCACCAAGATTGTGGAGGTGCCCAAGCACATCCTGATGCCCATTATCATCATTCTGTCGGTGGTAGGTGCTTTCTCCATCAATAACAACCTGATGGACGTGTACTGGATGCTGGCCTTCGGCGTCCTGGGTTATATCATGAAGCTCTATCATCTGCCCGTGGCGCCCACCATTCTGGGCATCATCCTGGTGGACCTCATTGAGCTGAACTTCCGCCGGGCGGCTGTGACCGTGGGCAACAGCATCACGGCCCTGCTGACCGATCTGGTGTCCCACCCCATCTCCCTGGTACTGCTGGTGGTCATCATCGGCATGTCCCTGTCCTCCGCTGGTGTATTCCAGAAAATCCGGGCCAAGTTTCCCTCCGGTGCCCAGGCAAAGGGGTCCAAGGCATGAGAAAGCTGGACTGCAAGCCGGTGGTGGTCGGCACCGTCGGCGCCGGGTTTGCCGCCGGACTCCATGGCGACGGCTACATGCACGTATGCACCGTGCCTGTCCGGCTCAAGACCGTGGCCGACCCCGACCTGGAAAAGGCGGAGCATATCCAGGAGATCTACGGCTACGAGCGGGCGGTCCGGGAGTTTCAGGACCTGCTCCAGGACCCGGAGATCGACGTCATCGACATCCTGACGCCTCCCGTGCTGCACCGCTCCATGATCCTGGACGCTCTGGCGGCGGGCAAGCATGTGATCTGTGAAAAGCCCCTGACTGGCTTCTTTGGCCGGCCCGGCCAGCCGGACGCGGGCCGCACGCCCAAAAAAGAGATGTACGCCCAGGTCCTGCAGGACCTGGAGGAGATCCGCCGGGCGGCGGAGCGCTCCGGCAGGCTGGTGATGTACGCTGAGAACTACATCTACGCCACCCCTGTGCAGCGGGCGGCCCAGCTGCTGCGGGCCAAGGGCAGCAAGATCCTCTTCATGAAGGGCGAGGAGAGTACCCCCGGCTCCATGTCCGCCGGCGCAGGCCGGTGGAGCACCATCGGCGGCGGCCCCCTGCAGCGCATCGGCTGCCATCCCCTGGCCGGGATGCTGTATCTGAAAGAGGTGGAGGCCCGGACCCGGGGCGAGACCATCACCGTCTCCAGTGTGCTGGCGGACACCGGCGTCACCACCCGGTCTCTCCGGGAGGGGGAGAACCGGTATCTGGCGGCCCGCCCTGACGATGTGGAGGACTTCGGCACCCTGACCGTCACCTTCTCCGACGGGACCAAGTGCTTGATGCTGGCCACCGACGTGGTGCTGGGCGGCACCAAGAACTACATCGAGGTCTACGGCCACGACAGCACGCTACTGTGCAATCTGACCCCCACGGACCTGCTGAGCACCTACTTCTCCGACGAGGAGGGCATTCAGGAGGTAAAGCTGGCGGAGATGCTGCCCTCCAAGCTGGGCTGGAACAAGGCCTTTGTCTCTGATGAGGTCATTCGGGGCTATATGGATGAGCTCACCGACTTCATGGAGGCCGTGGCCTTGGGACGGCCTCCGCTGTCCACGCTGGACCTGGCCATCCGCGTCACCAAAGTTCTCTACGCAGCCTACTGCTCCGCCGAGGAAGGGCGCCGCATCTATCTGGATTGATCTCTGATACGGCTCCAGGCCCTTCACGGCGTCTGGAGCCGTGTTCTTTTCACCACGGCACCTATGCGAACAGTCCGCAACTGTTCCCCGGAATGTCAAAAAACGCCTTTCCTTACGGGGAAAAGTATTTTCTTTCCCCGAAAACAGGTGTATGATAGAAGCTGACAATTCCCGGCGTGGCGGCGTATAGTCCGCCCGCATTTCAAACCCCAACAGGAAGGACGATCAACTATGGTATCTGAAACAAGTCTGGCCTTGGGAACCTCCCGTTCCTGCATCCGCGAGTTGTTTGAGTACGGTCTCAGACAGGCCGCTGTCGTGGGCAAGGAGAACGTGTTCGACTACTCCCTCGGCAATCCCTCTATTCCCTCTCCCCCCGATGTGAACCAAGCCATTATTTCCACCATTCAGGAGATGGACAGTCTGGACATCCACGGCTATACCCCCGCGCCCGGCGCGATGCCCGCCCGCAAAGCCATTGCGGACGATCTGAACGCCCGCTTCCACACCTCCATCCGGGGCGAGAACATCTTCTTCACTTGCGGTGCCGCCCCCGCGCTGATCTCCGTCATCCGGGCCCTGGCCGTGGAGGGTGCCGAGATCATGGCCATTGCCCCCTTCTTCCCGGAGTACCGCCCCTTTACGGAGCAGAACGGTGCGTCCTTCGTGGTGGTCCCCGCTGACACCAAGTCCTTCCAGATCTCCATGGAGGCTGTGGAAGCCCGCATCACGCCCCACACCCAGGCCGTCATCATCAACTCCCCCAACAACCCTTCCGGCGTGGTCTACACCCGGGAGACCCTGTCCAGCCTGGGCGAGTTGCTGACCCGGAAGAGTGCCGAGTACGGCCACCCCATTTACATCATCGCCGACGAGCCCTATCGGGAGCTGGTGTATGACGGTGTGGAGGTCCCCTTCATTCCCACCATCTATCCTAACACCATCGTCTGCTACTCCTACTCCAAGTCCCTGTCCCTTCCCGGCGAGCGTATCGGCTATGTCTGCGTTCCGGACCAGGTGGAGGACAGCGCCGACGTCTATGCCGCCGTGGCCGGCGCCGCCCGGGCCATGGGCCATGTCTGTGCGCCCTCTCTGCAGCAGCTGGTGGTAGCCCGTTGCGCGTCCGTACGGCCGGACCTGGAGGCCTATGACCGCAACCGCAACGCCCTGTATGACGCCTTGATCTCCTACGGCTACGAATGCGTCAAGCCCAACGGCGCCTTCTATATGTTCGTCAAGGCTCCCGGCGGCAGCTCCAAGGCCTTCTCCGACAAGGCCAAGGAGAAAAATCTGCTGCTGGTCCCCGGTGATGACTTCGGCTGCCCGGAGTTCTTCCGCATCTGCACCTGCGTCTCCTACGACATGATCCAGCGCAGCCTGCCGGTGTTCAAGGAACTGATCGAAGACTGATATTCTCCCCCGAAAACATTGAGAGGCAGATACCCGTCCATGGGTATCTGCCTCCTTTTGTATTTCCTTGCTCCGGCGGGCAGCCTGTTCTCAGGATTTCGATGCGGGAGCGGTGCCCATCTCCTGTTTTTCCTCATTTTTCGGGGGCTTTTCCCTTTTTTTCTTCCGTATCCGCCGGATGAGCAGACAGATCACCAGAAGTATCAACAGTGCGGCCGCCAGGAAGAGAAGAAGCATGGAGTTCCTTTGGCTGGACTGGATGCAGAATGTGCCCGTGGTACCGGTCATGGTCAGCAACAGATACCGCCCGTTGGCCGCGGCGTCCGCCTTTTTCCACGTTCCGTCCACCAGCTGCCAGACATCGGCGGAGCCGCCGCCCCGGTTCAAAAGCCGCAAGGGGACCGTGTCGCTCTCCGTCAGGTCCGTGCCGGTAAGGGTGATCTCCCAGACATCGGTCTGGCGGTCCTCTCCCGCTGCCGTGGGCGGCGTCTGGCCGCTGTTCTCCGCGCGGAGGACCGCGTCGCCGGTGAAAGCCCCTTCCGCCAGCACCAGAGCCAGATTTCCGTCCGTCTCCCGGCTGGCCAGCAGCGTGATCAGAGACTCGTATTCCGCCTCCAGCGTGATGTCGGAGTTCAGACCGGAGGTGTCAAATTCCGGCCAGGCGCCGTAGCAGCCCTCCTTCTCCGGCACCGCCGGCAGGTCCACCAGGCTCAAATTCTCTCCGTACCGGAAGGGAATCTGGGCCACCGTCTCCCCGTCGGCCACCAGAGTCAGGGTAAAGGAGACAAATTCCATGGGGACGCCGGGCATCTGGCGCAGTTTCTCAAAGGCCACCGGCTCCGCCATGCCGGCGTAGCTGATGCCGTCGACGCCCGCGGTGCCGGTGTCCACGAAGCGGTTGGCCCGCAGGCCGCCATCCTCCAGGTCCGCGTCACCGGCGATGGCGCCCACGCACTCCGTGCCCTCCGCCACCGTGACGATGGCGCAGTTGTCCCGCAGGCGATCGCCCCAGCCGGCGATGCCGCCCACATAGCAGGTGCCGGACAGGGCGCACTTGGCGTAGTTCTCCCGCACCGTGGCGTAGGCCCGGCCCGCGATGCCGCCCACGTAGTCGCCGCTGGTGCTGGTCACATCGCCGTAGTTCTGGCACTCCAGCGCCGTGCCCAGGTCCATCCGGCCCGCCACGCCGCCGGCGCAGTCCTTCTTGGCCGTGACCGCGCCCCGGTTCACGCTGTTCTGGAGCACCGCCTTTGTCTCATAGCTGCTGCCCAGGGAGAACCGGTCGATGTCGTCCTCCGGGTCCAGGTCGTATTCAATGGCCATGGCCCCCACGATGCCGCCCACGTTCCGGTCGCCCTCCACGGCGCCGGTGTTGCGGCAGTCCGTGATCTTGCCCTGCCGGGTGGCGGCGATGTCCTGGTCGGAGGTGTCCTCGATCAGGTCGGAGAGGTCTCTGTCGTCCTCGCCGCCCCTGATATCCGTCAGGGCATCCAGCACCAGGTCAAACACCTTGTTCAGCTGGCTGCTGATGGCCCGCAGGTCCGCCGCCAGGTCGTCTCCGGCCTGCTCCACGGCGCTTCTCAGTTCCTTCATCTCCCCGGACAGGTCCGACAGGGAGCCATACAGATCGTCTCCGGCGTCCCGGACCTCGTCTCCCAGGGTGACAAACTCCACCGGGCCGTCCTCTGTCAGGTCGGAGATGGCGTCCCGCAGGGTCTCAAAGGCGTCCTCCAGGGTATCTCCCATATTGGCGGCCAGCCGGGACGCCTCTTTCAGCTCCCCGGCGGCAGTCTGGATACCCCCCAGGACGTCCCGCAGATGGTGCAGGGACTCCCGCAGCTTTTTGATGACGTCATCCGCGATGGTCAGCTTCTCCAGCGTCTCCTTCAGGCGGTCCCGCAGGGCCTGCCAGTCCTCCAGCGACCAGTCGGGAATGGTGGCCGCCGTCTCCCTGACGGCGTCTCCCGCCTCTGTGAAATGCCCCGCCAGCTCCTCCAGGGCGTTCAGGACCAGCTCATCCGCTCTTCCCTCCAGAGCCTCCCGCAGGCGTGCCACGGCCCGGCCGGTGATGCGCAGGCTCTCGCCGAAGGCGCCCATGGCCTTGGAGAGCATCTGCAATGCCAGCTTCGTTCCCGCGGGGTTCTCCTCGATAATGGCCTTCAGCAGCGCCTCCCGGGCCTCTCTCATCTCCCGGATGCTCTCCTCCATGGATGTTCCCGCGCCGCCCAGGTCCCCGGCGGCATCCTTGGCGTCCGGGTTCTCCAGGGCGTCAAAGGCGTCCTCCAGCCGGACAGCCAGCTTTTGCAGCTGCCGGGACAGGCTGGCAAACTCCTCCAGCGCGGGATCCATGTCGTCCAGCGCGTCGGTGATGGAAGCGCTGAGGGAGTTCACCGCCTCCACATTGTCATCCACAAAATCCGCCGCGTGCTCCAGCAGGACCTTGGAGCTGTCCCGGGCGGCGTCCGCGGAGGCGCCGATGCTGGTCAGCCGGGCGGAGATGTCGTCGCTGCCATTTTCCGCGTGGCTGATGGCCCGGTCCACCAGACTGTTCAGCGTGTCCAGCTCTGTCCGCAGCTTTTTCAGCGTGTCGGCACCGGAATCCAGCGCCAGATAGGGCTCCGCCTGGCCCACGATGCCGCCCACGTCCTTGCGGCCGTAGACCGTGCCGCTGTTGGCGCAGCCGGCCAGATAGCCGGTCTGGCGCCCCGCCACGCCGCCCACATTGTAGCCCACATGCGGGTAGCCCACGGTGCCGCTGTTGGTGCAGCTCTGGATCACGCCGCTGGAATAGCCCGCCACGCCGCCGGTGTCCGTATGGCTGTTCAGGATGGAGAGGTCATCCTCCTCTCCGCTGTCGGCCAGCTGCGCCAGAGCGTCGCCGGAGGCCAGCGCCTCCAGGTCCACGGTGTTCTCCTGTTCGGACAGGTTGATCCCTGCGGTATTTTCGCATTTCAGCAGTACGCCCAGGTTCCGCCCGGCGATGCCGCCGGTGCCGTTTTCACCCTGGATCGTTCCGCCTACGGAGCAGCCGGCAATCTCACCGCTCTCCGTGTTCCGGCCCGCGATGCCGCCCACGGCGGTGTCGCCCTTCACGGTGCCCGTGAAGGAGCAGTTCCGGATCGCGCCGCTGTTGACGCCGGCAATGCCGCCCACGGTGGAGTGGCTGCCCCCGGGTGCCACCGTTCCGGCAACATGGAGTTCCTGGACCACCGCGCCCTTTTGCAGGTAGCGGAAAAAGCCCATATTGGACCCGCTGGCGCTGACACGCACGCCGGAGATGGTGTGCCCCTCCCCGCGGAAGGTGCCGCCGAAGGTGGGGATGGGTGTGAACTCCCTGCCAGTCAGGTCCAGGTCCGCCGTCAGCGTCACGGTCTTTCCCTGGGACCAGGTGTCCAGCGCGCAGTTTTTCGCGAAGTCCAGCAGGTCCTCCACGGAGGAGATGGTGATCTCGTCGGAGGACGCGGCCCAGGCGGCAGGCATGGCCGCGCCGGCCAGCAGCCAGACCGCCAGCAGCAGTGCGGTGAGTTTATGGATTTGCCGTTTCATGCCGTTCCTCCTCTCTTTCGTCTGTGCGGCCCGCAGGCAGCTCCGGCATCCCCTGGGACCGTATGGAATCCGCCTCCACGGCGGCGTTGATGGTGCCGTAGACAGTGCCCTTGAAGTCCGCGTCCACCATGCCGGAGATATAGCCCCGGACATGGCCGTCCACCCGCATGCTGCCCGTGTGGGTCTGGACGGGCAGGCGGCTCTTGAGGGTAAAGGCCGTCTTTTCAATGATGATGTCGCCCAGCAGCAAAATCTGGGGCAGGACGCCCATGACCAGGAAGATAGAGATGACCGTGCCCCGGCCCAGGCAGACGCCGATGGAGGAGATGGCGGGGTTGGAGGACAGGAAGCCGATCAGGATGCCGGCGGCGGCCAGAATGGTGCCAGAGGTGATGATGGTGGGGAACGCCTCGTTCAGGGCCTCCACCACGGCCTCCTTGGGCCGCATGGTCTGTTTCAGCTCCATGTAGCGGTTGGCGATGACAATGGCGTAGTCAATGTTGGCGCCCATCTGGATGGAGCTGACCACCAGATAGCTGAGGAAGAACAGGTTCTGCTGCATCAGATAAGGGAAGGAGAAGTTGATCCACACACTGCCCTGGATGACCAGGATCAGCAGCACCGGCAGACCGGCGGACTGGAAGGTAAACACCAGCACCAGAATGACGAACACGATGGTCAGGATGCTGATGAGCAGGTTGTCGTTGCTGAAGGAAGAGGACAGGTCGTAGTCGCTGGTGGAGTTTCCCACCAGCAGGGTGTCCTCCGGATAATACCGCTCCACGACTTTGTGGAGAGTATCCAGGAAGTCAAAGGTCTCCTGACTCTCCTCCGGCAGATTCAGCTGAAGGACCAGGCGGCTGTAATGCTCGCCCTTCAGCTGGAGCTGGGCGTCGGTCAGCTGGTCGTGGAGGTCCTCGATGTCCGCCGTCATGTCGTCGTCCAGCGTCACATAGCCCTCCTCCATCTGGTCATAGACGAACAGGAACATATCCAGCAGCGGCACGCCGTAGCTGTCCACGCCGGAGACCAGCTGTCCGTAGGTCTCCTGATGGATGGCGTAGGCGGAGTACAGCAGCCGGGCCACCTCGATATCCAGGTCCGTCAGTTCCGCGAACTGCCGGGGCGTCAGCTTGTCGGTGAGGACATAGCCGTCCATGGCCTCGATGTTGGCAAGGCCCAGCACCGAGTCCACCTCCGGCATGTTGTCCAGCTCCCGCAGAAGGCGGCCCTCCGTCTCGTAGTCGCCGGTGGGCACCAGCACCGCCAGAGTGTTGACGCCGCCGAAGGTGCCGTCCACCTTCTGCTGGGCGATCTGGGTGTCGTTTTGCGCGTAGGTGCTCAGTGTGGTCATGCCGTACACATAGGGGCACTGGTTGGAGAAGATAAAGCCGCCGATCAGCAGCACCACGAAGATGGGCGGCACGATGTAACGGGTCTTGACCGAGAGACGGCCCCAGGCCGTGATTTTCGGCACGAAATTGCGGTGGTGGGTCCGGTCGATGAGGCTGCTGAAGCTCATCAGAAGTCCCGGCATCAGTGTGAACACGGACAGCAGGCTCAGCACGATGGACTTCATCAGGACCAGGCCCAGGTCATAGCCGATGCGGAACTGCATGAAGCACATGGCGCCCAGTCCCGACAGCGTGGTCAGGGAGCTGCCGGAGATCTCGGGGATGGCCTTGCTCAGGGCGGTGATGACTGCCTCCCGGGCCCCCAGGTGCTCCCGCTCCTCGGTATAGCGGTGGCAGAGGATGATGGCGTAGTCGATGGCCAGTGCCAGCTGCAGCACCACGGCCACGGAGTTGGAGACAAAGGATATCTCCCCGAACAGGAAGTTGGTACCCTTGTTCAGCAGGGCCGCCATGCCGAAGGTCAGCAGCAGCACGGGAATCTCCATATAGGTCTGGGAGGTGAACAGCAGCACCAGCAGGATGATGACCACGGCGATGAACATGACCACCTGCATCTCCGCATCCAGGCTGGCAGAGTCGTCGGAGCCGGTATCGCCGGTGATGTACACGTCGTACCCGGACAGGGTCTCCTTCACCTGTTCCAGGGCGTCCAGGCTGATCTGGTCATCAGCCTCTCCGTCGTAAGTGACGGAAAACAGGGCGGCGCCGTTCCGGTAGTGGTCCTCACTGTCGTCGAATTCCACGGACTTCACGCCCTCCAGCGTCTCCAGCCGGTCTGCCAGCTGCTCCGCCTGGGTGTAGGGGATGTTGTCCACCATGACCCGGTTCGTGCCGAAGGTCACGAATTCCGCGTCCATGGCGGTCAGTCCCTGCCGGGTCTCCGTCTCCTCCGGCAGATAGTCGGTCAGGTCGTCGTCCACTTCCACCCAGCCGCTGGAAAACACACAGAAGATGGCCAGACCAATATATAAAAGATAAAACGCCTTCCGCTTATCCACAATAAAAGCGGCCAGCCGTTCCATGGGATTCTGCTTTTCCTCCCGGTCCTGCTTTGTACTGCTCAAGGCCGAAGCTCCTCTCTGGTCCAGACGCCGCGGAGCATTCGCCCCGGACCTCCTAAAATGGCGTTGTTATTATATGGTCTGCCCCTGTTCAAAACAACGGACACATCGTTTCGATTGTCCAAAAGTGCGGAACTTTTCACAGTTTCGAAACATTTGTATATCTGTCTGGCACATCTCTCCCGCCACGGATCAAAAAATCCGGAGGAAACCCTCCGGATTTTTGACTCTTATCCTTTCTCTTTCGGCAGCAGCAGATTCAGCAAAACCGCCATCAGCGTGGCAATAACCACCGGGGACTTTCCGAAGATCATCGTCACCGCCTCCGGGAACTGGCTCAGCGCTCCGCTGGCCTGGGAAATGCCCACGCCCAGCGCCGCGGACAGGCCCACGATGGTGGTGTTCCGGGCCGTCAGGTCCTGGGAGGCGATCAGCTTCATACCGGTCATGGCGATGGTGGAGAACACGGTGATGGTGGCGCCGCCCAGCACGCACTGGGGGATCGTGGTCAGCACCGCCGCAAACTTGGGGGACACGCCCGCCAGCAGCAAAAAGCCGCCGGCAAGGGCAAACACCGTCCGGTTCACCACCTTGTTGGTGGTGACGATGCCCACATTCTGGGAGTAGGTCGCCGTGGGCAGGCCGCCGAAGAGGGCCGCCAGGATGTTGCTGGCGCCATAGGCGATGATGCCGCCCTGGAGCTCCTGGTCCGTGGGGTCCCGGTCCAGACCGCCCACGGTGGTGGCGGTAAAGTCGCCGATGGCCTGGATAGAGTTGATGGCGAACAGCAGTCCCACCGCGATGCAGCTGGACGCGTCGAAGGTAATGCCGAAATGCAGGAAGCGGGGCAGGGAGAACCAGGCAGCGTCTCCCACGTCCGCGAAGCTCACCATCCCGAAGCACATGGCCACCACATAGCCGAAGAGCATACCCAGCAGAATGGAGGCCAGCTTGCAGATGCCCTTGCCATAGTTGTTCAGGAGCATCACCACCGCCAGCGTCAAAACCGCCACCAACCAGTTCTGCCAGGATCCGTAAACCAGCGCCTCCGGCAGGCCCTTGGCCGCCACAGCCGCCGCCGTATTGCCTGTGCCGCCGGCCATATAGTTGATGGCCGTGGGATAGAGGGACAGGCCGATGGTAAACACCACGGTGCCTGTGATGACCGGCGGAAACAGCGTCCTGATCTGCTTGACAAACACGCCCACGATCACCGCCACAATGCCGCCGACGACCATGGCGCCGGCAATGGCGGAGATGCCGCCGCCGGAGGAGGCGATGGCCTGCATGCTGGGGACGTAGGCGAAGCTGACGCCCAGGATCACCGGCAGGCCGGAGCCGAACCGCTTCCCGATGGGAAACAGCTGTAAAAAGGTGGACACAGCGGACATCACCAGAGATGCCTGGATCAGCAGGACCCGGTCCGCCTGGCCGAGGCCGACAGCCTCCGAAATGATGATGGCCGGAGTCACGCAGCCGACGATCATGGCTACCAGGTGCTGAAGCGCCAGAGATACAGAGGAGCCAAGGGGCGGGACACCGTAAAATTGGAACAGCAGGTCCCCGCGGGACGTTTGGGTCTCCATGGGCAAGTTCTCCTTTCGGTGGGAGGGCTGGGCCTCTCCATGTTCATTTTGTTCACTTATTCAGTATAATACAAATTTTCAGAAAAGCAAACAAATTTTTTGTTAGTTTTGACATTTGCTCACAATTTTACTTTTTCTTCGCCCGCAGACCCGCTCATTCTTCCCGATCTTTGCCCAATATGTCAAATTTCTCTTTAAAAAGCCAGCGCTTTCTACAATTTTTTTAGTGTATTCGCCTCATGCTGACACGAGCATCTGTTTTCCAACAGAAAAATTATTCCCGCGAAAAGCGGCCGCTGGTGCGGCCGCTTTTCGCGGGAATGGCATATGTTTGAAGCGCTTCGCGGCATCTTTTCCCCGGTATAGGTTCACTTCCCTCAATCCGGCACCACCGGCACGGCATCCGCCGGAATGGGGCAGGTGTACCCCTCCGCTGTCTGCTTCTGGAATTCCGCCTTGGCCTCTTCCAACAGCGCGGGGTCCGTCATCAGGTCGATGGCCGTGGCGGCCAGCACCTTGCCGGCGTGGACGGCGGCCTTGTGGCCCAGGTCCGTGCGGCCGCAGGAGACATTCTGCCAGCTGTGGCCGGGGCAGCCGTTGGGCCAGGCCGCCACATGAATCTGCCCCGTGGGCGTCTGCCAGCTGACGTCACCTACGTCCGTAGAGCCTGGCTCAAACGCCGGGCCCTGGTACAGCGGTGTCAGGAAGTCGTTCAGGGCTCCGCCAGCCTTAGCCCGCAGTTCCCGTACCTGGTCCGCCACGGCGCTGTCAAACTCCGCGCCAATGCCGGGCAGGCTGTCGCTGCCGGGATAGGTCTTTGCCAGGGCGTCGGCAAAAGCGTGTTCCTCCGCCGTATGGGTGGGGACGCCCAGGGCCTCAAAGTTGCGGTAGAGCACCGTCTCCAGCGTGTGATTGGGGACCGTATCCGCCAGTCCGTCGATGAACTGCTTTTCAAAGGCGGTCTCCGTCATGAGCGCCGCGCCCTCCGCAATCTTGTCCACCCGTTTCTGGAGCTCCACGGCCTCCGCCACGTGGTTGGACCGCACCATGTACAGCACGCTGGCCCGGGGCTGGACCACGTTGGGGCTGCGTCCGCCGGCGTCAGTGATGGCATAGTGGACGCGGGCCTTGTCGCTCATGTGCTCCCGCAGGAACTGGACGCCAATGTTCATCAGCTCCACCGCATCCAGGGCGCTGCGGCCCCGGTCCGGGTCTCCGGCGGCATGGGCGGCGATGCCGGTGAATTTGTACTGGGTCTGGATGCAGGAGTTGGAGGAACCGGTGACCACCTCGTTCACATCCTTGGGATGCCAAGTCAGGGCCGCGTCCAGGCCGTACCACAGCTTCTCCCGGGCCATGAATGCCTTGGCGGCGCCGCCCTCCTCACCGGGGCAGCCGTAGAGGACCACGGTGCCGGGCTGCTTCGTGGCCTCCAGCCAGGCCTTCACGCCCAGGGCGGCGGCAAAGGCACCGGCACCCAGCAGGTTATGGCCGCAGCCGTGTCCGCAGGCCCCGGGGACCAGTTCTTCCCGCTCCGTGCTGCCCGCCTTCTGGGACAGGCCGGACAGAGCGTCGTACTCCGCCAGAATGCCGATGATGGGTCGGCCGCTGCCGTAGCTGGCGGAAAAGGCGGTGGGGATGCTGCATATGCCCCTCTCCACGGTAAAGCCCTCTTTTTCCAGTGTCTCGCAGTACAGGGCGGCGGACTTCTCCTCCTGGAGGGACAGCTCCGCGTACTCCCAGATGCGGTCCGCCACACTGGCGATCAGTTCCTTTTTCTCCTCAATGGCGGCGATAGCCGCCTGCTTTTCTCTTGTCATGAAGATAACTCCTTCCCCTCAAAAAAGGGGCACGCACGAGAGTGCGTGCCCCTGGAAATTAAAGAACCTTGCTCAAAAAATCCTTCAGTCTGGGATGCTGGGGATTGCCGAAGATGTCCTCCGGGCTTCCCTGCTCCAGCAACTGGCCGTCGGCCATGAACAGCACCCGATTGCCCACCTCCCGGGCGAATCCCATCTCGTGGGTGACGACCACCATGGTCATGCCCTCGTGGGCCAGCTCCTTCATGACCTCCAGAACCTCGCCCACCATCTCAGGGTCCAGGGCGGAGGTGGGTTCGTCGAACAGCATCACCTCTGGCTCCATGGCCAGGGCCCGGACGATGGCCACGCGCTGCTTCTGGCCGCCGGAGAGCTGGATGGGATAGGCGCCGGCCCGGTCCTTCAGGCCCACGCGGTCCAGCAGGGCCAGGGCCTTTTCCTCCGCGGCGGCCTTGTCCATCCCCTTGACCTTGATGGGGGCCAGGGTCATGTTGTCCAGGATCGTCATATGGGGGAACAGGTTGAAGTGCTGGAACACCATGCCCATCTTCTGGCGGTGCTGGTCAATGTCCAGCTTCACCATCTTGCCCTCGGCGTTCTTCACCTTTTTCTTGGTGATATCCACACCGTCAAAGACAATGGAGCCGCTGGTGGGCTCCTCCAGCAGATTCAGGCTGCGGAGGAAGGTGGACTTGCCGGAGCCGGAGGGTCCGATGACCACCATCACGTCGCCCCGGTTGATATCCACGGTAACGCCGTCCAGAGCCTTGATGGCGCCCTTGTTGTAGTATTTCTTCAGGTCAGTGACCTGGATGAGACTATCTCTTGTCGCCACGGCTCATTCTCCTTTCAAAGTAGGCAATGACCTTGGAGGTGGGGAAGCACAGGCAGAAGTAAATGGCCGTTGCCACCAGCAGGGGTTCCATGATGATAAACGTGGCGCCCTTCACCGCGTTGACGGCGGACATAATGTCCTGCACGCCGATGGTGTATGTAATGGCGGATTCCTTGATGATGACCACGAACTCATTGGCGATGGCGGGCAGGATGTTCTTGATGGCCTGGGGCAGGATGATGTAGCGCATGTTCTGGGTCTGGGTCAGGCCCAGAGAGCGGGCGGCCTCGGTCTGGCCGCCGTCAATGGACTGGAGGCCGGACCGGATGATCTCACAGAGATAGGCGCCGGAGTTCATGCCCATGGCCACCACGCCGGGGAAAAAGCGCTCAAACTTGATGAAGCCGAAGATCATGAAGGAGGGCAGCTTGATCACGCTGAACACGCCGTAATAGATAATAAGGATCTGGACCAGCACAGGGGTGGAACGCAAAATCTCCACGTAAGCGGTGGCCAGGAAGTCCAGCGGGTTGAACTTGCTCAGCGCCAGCAGGAAGCCTCCATCCCGCAGATGGCCGTCTTTATCCAGGCCCAGGGAGCGGAAGGGGCGGAAGTTGGAGAGACGCATGACCGCCAGGATCAGCGCCAGCACAAAGCCGATCATGACCGTAAACAGGGACAGCAGCACCGTCACAACCAAGCCCTGTTTAAACAGCTGTGCATAAGGCAGAATCTTCGGAAAATTCGCCCATTGGATAAAATTGGACATAAGGTGCTCCTTTCAAGGTGAGATCAGGGGATACGCAAAAACAGGCCAATTCCTCCCCCCTGTCCTTTGGGGGGAGGAATCGGTTCAGTGCGAAATTGGGAGAGACAGCCGGTTACTGTGCCTGGCCGTTCTCATCCAGCAGACCCTCATAGGTCTCACCGGCAGCCAGCTCCTGAGCCTCAGCAATGAAGTTCTCCAGAGAACCGTCGGCCTTAGCGGCGGCGATGGCTTCGTTCACAGCGGCCAGCAGCTCGGCGTTGTCCTTGCACACGCCGACAGCGGAGCCCTCGGACTCATAGGGCACATCCAGAATGATGGCCAGATCGGGATAGTTCTGGGCATAGCTCTTGGCCACGTCGGTCTCGATGTAGGCGCCGTCCAGCTTGCCGGTCAGCAGCTCGGCGATGATATCAGTCACCTTGGGCAGGGACACAATGTCGGCCTCGGGGCTGTTCTCGTTGGCCAGGTCCAGCTGGATGGAGCCGGTCTGGGCGCCGATGGAATACTCAGCCTTGTTGGTGTCCTCCAGCGTGGGGAACAGGTCCTCGTTTCCTGCCACCGTCACGAAGGACTGACCGCCCTCATAGTAGATGTCGGAGAAGTCCATGATGCTGGTACGCTTGGGATCGGGGCTCAGGCCAGCCATGCCCAGGTCGGCGGACTTGGTCTGCAGCTCGGTCAGAACGCCGTCGAAGTCAACGGTGACCATCTCCAGCTCCAGGCCCAGGTAATCGGCGATGTAGCCAGCCAAGGCAACGTCGAAGCCGGCCAGGGTGGGCGTGCCGTCCTCGCCGATGGCGTAGAACTCATAGGGAGCAAAGTCGGGGCTGGTAGCCACGGTCAGCTTGCCGGCGGTCACGGTGGTCACAGCGGACTCAGCGGACTCCTGGGTCTCGGTCTGCTCGGGTTCCTTGGCCTCTTCGGCGGGAGCCTCTTCCTTCTTGCCGCCGCAGGCGGCCAGGGACAGGACCATTGTCAGTGTCAGCAACAGTGCAAAAAACTTTTTCATGGTCAATCTTCCTTTTCTAAATAATTCTTCCCTTTTGTGGGAGAGTAAAGTCTAATCGTCATCGGCGGAAATGATTTCCTCCCGGTGACTGTTGATACCTTATCACTCCCCGCTCATTCTGTCAATACTTTTCCAAAAAAAATGTATATTTATTTGTTCTTTCTCTTCGGTCCGTTTAAAAATCCCCGTAAATATTTGTCAAATTTCCAGCTTTCTTGTGTATTTTTGCCAGTTTGAGATGAATAATAAAAATGAATATTCATTTCATAGCTGTATTTCCCGCATAACACAGAATCCCCACGCTGAAAAACACGCGGACGCTGACGCGTCCGCGTGCCCCGCTATCCTATGATAACGCCTGCAATCAAAAACACCATGGTCAGCAGCAGAAAATACAAAATCAGCTTCCACACGTACTTCACCCAGCGGTCGTAGGGCACATGACCCAGGGCCAGTGCGCCCATGACCACCGCCGCCGTGGGGGTGATGATGTTCACCAGACCTGAGGCGGACTGGAAGGCCGTCACCACCAGAGCGCCGCTGACGCCCGCGAATTTGCCCAACGGCGCCATGATGGGCACCGACAGGGTGGCGAGTCCGGAGGAGGACGGAATCAGAATGGTCAGCGGCAGGTAGATCAGGTACACCAGCAGCACGAAGCTGATGGGCCCCGCTCCCGCCAGGGCGTCCTCGCCCCAGTGGAGGACCGTGTCGGTGATGCCGCCGTCGTTCATCAACACGGTGATGCCCCGGCTGATGCCGATGATGAACGCCACGCCCAGCAGGTCCGCGCAGCCCGCCACGAAGGTCTCGGCGATCTCGTCCTCCCGCATGCCGTCGATGAGGCCGATGACGATGCCGCCCACCAGGAACAGGGCGGAGAGCTCCGGGAACCACCAGCCCAGTACCGGGAGGGGCAGGCCCATCTCGTCAAAGGGGATGACGCCGTAGACCATGATAAGAAAGGTCAGGGTGAAGAGCGCCATGATGACCTTGCGCTTCGCCGTAAAGGGCACGGTCTCGTCCATGGCGACATGAATTTTTCCCGCGCCGACACCCACCACGGATTTGGAGGGGTTTTTCTTGACCCTGGCGGCGTAGGCCATGACGAACCAGATGGCCGCACCCTCGAACACGATCCACTGGAGGACCCGGAGCAAAATGCCCTCGCCCAGGGACACACCGGCGAAGCCCGCCGCGATGCCGGTGGCAAAGGGGTTCACCGTGGAGGCGATGACGCCGGCTCCTGCCCCCAGCAGGATGACGGAAATGCCCACCACCGCGTCATAGCCCGCGGCCAGAAACACCGGGATCAGCAGCGGATAAAAGGCCATGGTCTCCTCCCACATGCCATACGTCGTGCCGCCCAGGCCAAACAGCAGCATTAGGATGGGGATGAGCCATTTTTCCCTTCCGCCCAGCAGGCGGATGGTCTGGCCCACACCGGCATCCACGGCGCCGGTCTTCATCACCACGCCCAGAAAACCGCCCACCATCAGGATGAACACGCACACGTCCACTGCGTCGTAAAAGCCGGAGAAGGCGGCCTTCAGCACGTCGCCCACACCCTGGGGATTCGATGCCGTCTCGTGATACGTCCCCGCCACCGGCACGCCGTCCACGTAGTCGTAGGCGCCCGCCGGGATGATCCAGGTGCAGATTGCCACCAGAATAATGAGCAGGAAGAGGATCGTATACGCCGTTGGCATCCGGAACTTGGTCTTTTCCAAAGGGAAATTCCCTCCTTATTTGCCAATGGTGGCCACCAGCACGGCCTTGATGGAGTGCATCCGGTTCTCCGCCTCGTCGAACACTACGGAGTGCTTGCTGCGGAACACCTCGTCGGTGACCTCCCGGATGTCCACGCCCTTCTCCTGCCACTCCTTGGCCAGCTTCGTCTCAAAATCGTGGAAGGAGGGCAGGCAGTGCATATACAGCACGTCGGGGTTGCCGGTGGCCGCCAGCGTCTCCTCCGTCACCCGGTAGGGGGACAGCAGCGCCGCCCGCTTGGGGATCAGGTCCTCCTCGCCCATGGAGGCCCAGATGTCGCCGTAGATGACGTCCGCGCCCTTCAGGTCGTTGCGGTTGTCGGTGATCTCGATGAGGCCGCCGTTCTCCCGGGCGGTGGCGAACACCCGCCGGATGAGGTCCTGGTCCATCTCCTTCGCCAGCTCCTCGGGGCCCATGGCAACGAAGTGCATGCCCATCTTCGCCGCGCCGATCATCCAGGCGTAGCACATGTTGTTCCGCACGTCGCCGGGGAACACCACCTTGATCTTGTTCAGGGGCTTGTGGCAGTGCTCCTCAATGGTCATCATGTCCGCCAGAATTTGGGTGGGGTGGTCCGCGTCGGTCAGGCCATTCCACACGGGAACGCCGGAGAACTTCGCCAGGTCTTCCACGGCCTTCTGGTCGTAGCCCCGGTACTCGATGCCGTCGAAGAAGCGGCCCAGCACCTTGGCGGAGTCCTCCAGGGACTCCTTCTTACCCATCTGGGAGGAATTGGCGTCCAGATACGTGACGTGGGCACCCTCCTGGGTGGCCGCCACCTCGAAGGAGCAGCGGGTGCGGGTGGAAGTCTTTTCAAACAGCAACACGATGTGCTTGCCCTTCATGGTGGGCTCGTAGATGCCGGCCCGGCGCTTGGCCTTCAGGTCGTGGCCCAGGTCCAGCAGATAGCGGATCTCCGCGGGGGTGAAGTCTTCCAGAGTCAGAAAGCTCCGGCCTTTTAAATTGACTGCCATGGTGTGTTCTCCTTTATCATATGAGGTAGTCCCCCTGCCAGGGGGGACGGGGGATGACCCCCCATTTTCTTTTCGGTTGCGCCGAAAAGAAAACGGCCGTTCACGGTCAAAAGAAAAGGCGCTTTGGTGCAAAACCGGCGCCAAAAGGTGCCTTTTTTGCTTAAAACTGGGGGCGTGCGAATCGGTGCGGCAAAAACTTGGCAGGCTCCTGCCGGGTGCGCTCTGCCTTTGAGGAACAGGGAACGTGCTTTCCCGCATTTGGGGGCTTGGGTGCGGCTTTCGGGGTGGTCGTCGGATTTGGCCCCTTCTGGCCCCGCGCGTTCCGCTTCGCTACGCGCTACCATTCCTTATCCCCGGGAAGGGTTTCCAAAGGGGAGGGGCCGCAGCCCCGCCCCTTTGTGTCGTTTCAAGGGGGTCCGGGGGGGAAATCGAAATCCCCCCGGGTTTCTCTTTGGGGGGCATGGGGGGGACACTTCTCTTTTCAAAAGAGAAATGTCTCCCCTTCCCCCGTCCCCCTGAGGAGGGGATTACGGATCGTCCCTCCAGAGGGGCATACTCATACATCTCGGCCCGCCCCGTCCACGGCTCAGCTCCGCGCTGGGGATGGTGTGGACGCGGATGCCCGCCTCCTCCAGAGAGCGGTTGGTGACGTAGTTGCGGGAGTAGACCACCACCTCGCCGGGGGCGATGGCCAGGGTGTTGCTGCCGTCGCTCCACTGCTCCCGGGCGGCGTCGATCTCGCTGCCCTGTCCGCAGGGAATCAGCGTTACCCTGTCCAGGTTCAGGTGCTCTTTCAGAATGTCCTCCAACCGGCCGTCCTCCTGGTGAATTTTCATCTTCCGGTTCTCGTCCAGCTCCATGACGAACACGGTGATGCTGGAGAGAATGTTGGGATGGACCGTGAACTTGTCCCGGTCCACCATGGTGAACACGGTGTCCAGGTGCATGAAGGACCGGGTCTTGGGGATGTTGAAGGCCAGGACCTTCCGGAAGGTGCCATCGTAGGACAAAATGGTCTCCGCCAGCGTGTCGATGGAGTCCTCCCTCGTCCGCTGGGAGATGCCCACCGCCAGCACCTCCGGAGAGAGCACCAGAATGTCACCGCCCTCCAGTGAGGAGGTCTCGCCCCGGTCGTACCAGCGGGGCGCGTGCATATACTCCGGATTGTGCTCAAAGATGAACTTGCCGAACAGGGTCTCCCGGTTCCGGGTGGCGGTGTGCATCTTGTGGATGGATACGCCGGTGCCGATGGTGGCGAAGGGGTCCCGGGTGAAATAGAGGTTGGGCATGGGGTCCACCGCGAAGGGGTAGTCATCCTCCACCGCGGAGAGATAGTCCCCCAGTCGGCCGCCCTGGGCCCGCAGCTGGCTCTTGCGGACGCCGGCCATCATGGCGGCCACCATCTCCTTGTCCGGCATCCTGCCCAGGTAGTCCGCCAGCAGGCCCCGGGTCCGGTCGTCCCGGACGCCGGACTCGTCCAGATACTGGCGGATGAAGTCCTGGCGCACCTCGCCGCTGGTCAGAGAGTTGACCACCAGGTCTGTCAGGTAGACAACCTCCACGCCCTGCTGGCGCAGGCAGTCCGCGAAGGCGTCGTGCTCCCGCTGTGCCTCCTTTAAATAGGGGATATCGTCGAACAGCAGCCGTTCCAGATACTCCGGCATCAGGTTTTCCAGTTCCTCTCCCGGCCGGTGCAGCATCACCTTTTTCAGACGGCCGATCTCAGATGTGTTATGGATTCCCGTTTCCAATCAGCTCACTCCTTTTTCAGGGTCAAATGATCTTGCGCTCGTTCTGGAATAGGGTTTCTGTTTTTTTCATTTTCATGCGCGCCCCTGTCAAATATTCAAAAATTTGCACAAACGTCCACAGCGTAGTCTCTGTTCCCCGTTGCAGCCGTTTGTGTATAAAAAATCCGGCGCGAAAAATTTCGTGCCGGATTTCTCTCAGGTATATGTTATTTCAGTAGCTCCGCGACCGTGCGCTTATAGATCTCCGCGCAGTTTCGGACCTGCCAGGCGTAGCCGTACTCGTTGTCCGCGTGCATGTTGCCGCCGGAGGGGCCGAAGGTGACTGTGGGGATGCCCAGGGACACCGCCAGGATGTTGGAGTCGCAGACGGAGGCATCGTAGGCCACAGGGAGGTCCCCACCCGTGACCTCCCGGAACTTCTCCTGAAGCGTCACTACCAGCGGGTCATCCTCCGCCAGGGCAAAGGACTGCATATAGGGGGAGGACCGGGGCTTCAGCCGGACGTCCACCTTGCCCTCCAGGCCCAGTTCCCGGGCGGCACCCAGAATCTGAGCGATGCAGGTCTCGTCGTTCTCGCCGGGGACCACGTAGCGGTCCACAAAGAGGTAGCAGCTGTCCGGCACCACCAGGGTCCCGGCGTTGCCGCCCTCCATATAGCGCACGCACCAGGTGCCGTGCTTCAGGTCGGGGTGGGTCAGGGTGGGCAGGGACTCGATGGCGGCGGCCAGTCTGCCGCCGGAGATCAGGGCGTTCTCCCCCACCGCCGGGTAGTGGCTGGCGTGGGCAGCCACGCCGTGGACGATGACCTCAAAGCTGTACCGGCCCCGGAAACCCACGGCCACGTTGTCGTAACGGCACTCCGCCATGATGGCGTAGTCCGCGCCGATGCCCTCCCCCACCAGCTGATAGGTGCCCTTGCTAAGGCCCTCCTCGTCAGAGACGAAGCAGGCCTCAATGCGGCCGGTGATCTCGTCCTTGTGCTGGGTATAGTACTCCAGCGTCTCCAGAATGGCCGCCAGGCCGCCCTTCATATCCATGGCGCCCCGGCCGTAGACTTTGCCGTCGATCTCCGTGGGCTCAAAGGGGTTCGTGTTCCACTTGTCGGACACCGCCACGGTGTCGATGTGGCCGATAAGCATGACGGTCTTGCCGGGCTTTCCGCTGTCCAGAACGGTCCAGACGGAGGGGCGCTCCTTTGTCTCCCGATCCTCGGGGAAGTAGCTGTAACGGGGCTCCAGGCCCATGGCTCGCAGCTGCCCCGCCACGTAATCCGCCATATCAACTTCATGGCCGTTGACGGAGTTGATGCGGATCATGTCATACCAGCGCTGAATGATGGTCTCCATAGGGTACTCCTCTCAGTTCTTTTTCTCCGCCGGCAGCTTGGCCATACCGATGCCGGTGACAGCGTAGATCACGGAGAAGACGATGGACAGCCACAGCATGGGCGCATAGGGCAAAAAGGCCAGATTGCTGACGCCCAGGGTGGTAGCGGTGTAGGAGCCGGTGGTAGACCAGGGCACCAGAGGTGCCAGACCCGTGCCAGTGTCCAGCATGATGCGCATCAGGTTCTTCTTGTCCAGCTCATACTCCGGGAACAGGTCCTTGACCATGGAGCCCACCACGGGGTAGGACACATAGTAGGCACCGGTGATGGAGAAGAACACCGCATGCAGGATCAGCACGCCGGTAGCCATGGTGCGGGAGTTCTTGGCGATCTTCTTCACATAGTCCAGCAGCACGTCCACCACGCCGGCCGTGCGCAGAGGTGCGCCGAAGATACCGGCGGCCATCAGCAGGCCAATGGTGCTGAGCATGCTGGTAAAGCCGCCCCGGTTCAGCATGGAGTTCACCACGTCGGAACCGGAATCCCCAGCATAGCCGGAGTACATGACAGTCAGGACCTGCGTCAGGCTGGCGTGCTGGCAGATCATGGCCAGTACGGCGCCGGCGGCGATGCCGGCCACGAAGGTGGGCAGCGTGGGCTTTTTCATCACGATCAGGACGATGACCACCAGCACCGGCAGCAGCAGGAAGGGATTCAGGCTGAAGGTGGAGGAGACGGTGCTCAGGATCTCCTCGTAGACCTCGCCGCCCACAGTGCCGTCGCCGAAGCGCAGGCCGTAGATCAGGAAGAACACCAGGGAAATCAGATAGGCCGGGCCGGTGGAGATCAGGGCGTGCTTGATGCCCTCCATCAGCGGGACCTCAGCCACCGTGGAGGTGATGACCGGGGAGTCGGACAGCGGGGAGATCTTGTCGCCGAAGAAGGCGCCCACGCAGATGGCGCCCGCGGCGGCGGGCAGCGGCACACCCAGGCCCTGGGCCACGCCCATGCAGGCGACGCCGACGGTGGCCAGCGTGCCCCAGGAGGTGCCGGCCATGACGCTCATCAGGGTGCAGAGGATGCAGACGATGGGCAGGAACAGGCTGGGCGTCAGGACCTTCATGCCGTAGTAGATCATGACGGGCACGGTGCCGGAGATCATCCAGGTGCCCACCAAAACGCCCACAGCCAGCAGAATCAGGATGGCCACGATCATGGAGGTGATGGTGTCCTTGATGCCCTTTTGCAGGTCGTCATAGGGGATGCCGAAGCACCAGGCCATCAGACACATGATGACGCCGTCCACCGCCAGAACGATGCGGTTGTTAAGCTTCATGACCATGAGGCCCACGACGATGATGGCAATACCCACGGCCAGCATCAGCAGCGCCTGCCAGGACTTTACGATTTTTCTCTCTGTTTGTTCACTCATGTTTCTCTCTCCTGTTTTTGTTTGAAATGTCTCCAAAGGCAAAAGAAAACCATGGATTCCTCCACACACAAGGAATCCATGGTCAAACCGGCAGCCGAAAACCGCGTGATTTGATAGCGCTCCACAGGTGTGGCAGTCCGGCGGATGTTCTCCGCCGGCCCAGGCAACCGCTCTTCAGGCAAAGCTACGGCCCTTCGGCGGCCCGCCCTTTCTCTCTCCGGCGGGTACCTGCCCGATGCCGGAGGCTACTCATGCGAAGCCGCGCCTCTATCAACATTCCATTTTCTGCATCCTAGCACGTCTATACGCGCCCTGTCAAGACGATTTGAAAAACTTTCCAGCCCCGCGGCCGAATTACCGGCCTGCGCCCCGTGTCCTCCCAAGGTCCCGTCTCCGTTTTTCGGGAGCGCCGGCCGGCTGAAAGAAGACATTCTGTGGCCAGTTCACGCTTCCGGAAGGACCCGAAACGCCACGTCGTGCCCCGCGATCAGCTGTGCCTTGTGGGCGAAGAACACCTTTCCGGCGTGGGCGGTCCGCAGCCGCTCCCGCACCTGG
This sequence comes from uncultured Clostridia bacterium, assembly GCA_945864305.1. Lineage (GTDB taxonomy): Bacteria > Bacillota > Clostridia > Oscillospirales > Oscillospiraceae > Oscillibacter. The sequence continues at coordinate 28,231 of CAMBAJ010000010.1, forward strand.
CCGGTACAGGGGTCCAGAATATCCGCCAGGACCTCGCCCGCCGTCACCGTATCCCCCGGCTCCCGCCGGTGGAACAGTAGGCCGCCGGTGGCGGAGAGAATGTTGTGCAGGCCGTCCTCCCGGAAGATAACGGAGGCCGCCTCCGGCTCCGAAACCGGCTGGGTGCTCAGTCCCTTCTTTCCCAGAAAGCGCAGCACCGCCTCCACCGCCTGGCAGGCCGACGGATGGTCCACGCAGTCGGTCTCCTGGGTGTAGAGAGAGAAGGCCTGGGTGTCCCAAATCTGCCAGTTATAGTTCAGCGTGGTGGTGTCATAGGGCTGGGGTTTGCGCAGCAGGATATAGGGCAGGCCGAAAGCCAAGGCCTCCTCCGGGTGCTGATAGCCCGTCTCCATGATCCGCGCGTGGGGCAGGCAGCTTCCCGGCAGATAGAAGCTGGTGAAATGCACGCCGTATTCGTAGCCCTGAATGGTGGCGAATATCCGGGCGGCGATGCGCTGGGTGGTCTCTCCCCCGTCATAGCCAGGGAACATCCGGTTGATGTCTGTGTTGTCCGCCGCCCAGAAGCGCCGCCCCACGTTCATGGAGAACTGGTTGGCGCAGGGGATCACCAGAACGCCGCAGTCCGGCGCCAGCTTTCCCTCCTCTTCCAGCGTCTCCAGCGCCCGGATCAGCTGGGAGCAGATGTACATCTGCTGGACCTCGTTGCCCCGCAGGGCGCCTACCACGGCCAGGCTCTTCCTCTCCGGGTCTCCGAAGCGCCAGCCCTTCACCGCCAAAGGCTGGCGGTAGGGGGTATCCAGGGTGAACAGAACTTCCTCTCTCATAAGCTGCCTCCCAAAATCCGGGCGATGAGGGAGCCCTCATACACCACCGGGTACTCCCGCAGGGTGAACAGCAGACCGCTGGCGGGGCTTTTCAGGATATCTCGAACCTCTCCGGTCAGCGGGTCCGCGATGACGCCCAGCTCCTGTCCCTCCTCCACATGGGCGGTGTGGCTGGAGGACGGGAAGAAGATGCCCGGGCAGGATGCGTTGACGAAGGACACATAGCCGTCGCTACTGACGATGGGCGGCGCCACGGGCATCACCGGGGCGCTCCACATGCCCAGATGGGCCATCAGGGACAAGATGCCGGTAATCAGCCGGTCGCCGTAGGTCCGGGTCACCCGCATGCCGATGCCCATCTCCACCACCAGGGTGGGGGTATCCAGGGCGTTCAGGCTGTGGGCCAGGGTGGATTCCAGCACGGTGGCCGCCGCATGAATCCAGATGAGGTCCATATTCAGGTATTTGGCCAGAGGCACCAGCCGCCGGGCGGTGTTCTCGTTGATGCGCACCTGGGGAATCTCCCGCAGGAAGATGTTGCTGGCATGGATGTCGATGCAGGCGTCTGCCCCCGCCATGTCCTGGATCAATCTGGCGGCCACGTATTCCGACATGGAGCCGTTCTCGCTGCCTGGGAACGTCCGGTTCATATCCAGGTCGCAAAGGGGCATGCCCCGGGTCATGGTGCTGATGCCCAGCGGGTTCAGCGCCGGGTAGATGTCCACCGTGCCGTGAAGGTGCTCCGGGTGTTCTTTCAGCAGCCGGGCCAGCCGCCAGGCCACATACTGGCCCTCCAGCTCGTCGCCATGGGTGCCCGTCACCACACACAGCCGCTTTTCTCCGCTCCCGATGCGGTTTTTGGGGATCGTCAGGTCCTCACCCACAGCGAGAGGCACCTGTACGACTTGTTCGATCATCACTAAAACGCCCTTCCCGCCGCACACGGCTGGAAAGGCGTCGCCGCCCGCGCCGTTGCGGACAATCAAATGGTTGTCACTGCTCACTGACCCGCATGAATACCTTCTGTCTCTGGTCGGTCAGCCCCAGAAACACGCCCCGCTCAATGGGGCAGTCCCCGAAATCCCGGCCCACGCCGAAGCGGATGTAGCCTTCGTCAGTCCACCGGCCCCGGGTGGGGTCGATGCCCGTCCAGCAGCCGTCCAGCCAGACCTCGCACCAGGCGTGGCTGGCGCCCTCGCCCTCCGGCAGGCCGTTGGCGTACCGGGCGGCCAGGCCCGCCTGTCGGGCCAGCGCCAGATAGACATGGGCGAAGTCCTGGCACACACCCCGGCCGGAGGCATAGGCCTGAGCCGCCGTGGTGGCCACCCCCGTCTCGCCGGGGGCGTAGGTCATCCGGGCCCGCACGGCCTGGGCCAGCGCCCAGGCCCGGTCCGCCGGGTCCGCCGGCAGCCGGAGCCCCCGGAGATGGTCCTCCATCTCCGGACTAATGGCCGTATAGGCTGAGGGGAACCGGAACACCGGGTGGCAGGGTTCCTCCCTCCGGCAGCTCATGTCCAGCCGGGCGGTGCCCCGCGCCGTGTAGCGGAAGTGGTCGTGGGGCCCCTCCACCCGGCCGATCTGCAGGAGATTTCCGAAGCCGTCCCGCTGGCGGGCGTAGGGGACCTGGGGGTCCAGGTCCAGCGTCACGTCCAGGATCTCCTGGCCGGGAAAGGACGGGGGCATGCACCGCAGGGCGAAGGCATGTCCCGTCACCGGCGCTCCGAATTCCAGCAGGATGTCACAATAAAAGTGCAGGTCCCGTCTCATACGCGGAACAATCCCTCCACACTGTTTAACAGCAAGACGCGGTCAATGTCCTCGCCGCCCACCGCCCTGCGGGTGATGACGTCCAGGGCGTCCTTCTCCGGCGTCAGGTCCGTCTTGTACAGGCGGTTCATCAGCTTTTGCAACTCCCGGTCCAACCGCTCCAGCTGCCAGTCCAGGCGGAGCATCAGGCTGATGCGTTCCACCATGCCGCCGGCCTTGGTGATATTCCGGGCGGTCTCCACCTCCACGGAGTCGTCAAAGCTGCCCCGGAAGGCCATGATGTCATCCAGCACCCATTGCAGCTCCACGCCGGGGGCCTCGCTGTGGGCGGCCAGCTCCATGGCCGTGTGGGCCATCTGCAAGTACGCCAGGGTGGGAGACGTGATGGTCTCCCGCAGGACCATGCCGTTGCCCAGCATGGCCTCCACGCTGGACCGCACGGAATAGGGGGACAGGCTGTCGAAGAGATACCGGCGGCAGAAGTCGTCCCCGCTGTCATAGACGCAGGGAATCCCCATCTTCTGACAGAAGGTCCCGTAATCCACCGTTCCGCCGTCGATCAGGTGGTCGTATTGCTTCATCATGTACTGGGTGGTGGTATAGACCCGCTCGGCGTACCGCCCCAGCCAGAACAGGCGATTCTGTTTGCTCAGCGTGACAGTATCCATGTATCCTTGAAGCCTCCTCCCTGAGAAGAATTGACGATAAAGCTGTCCGGGTTCCGGGAGAACCGGGTCAGGCCGCTGGGCCACACCACGGTTTCGTCGGCACCGGAGAGCACGAAGGCCCGCAGGTCCGCTTTCCGCTCCACCTGCTCCTCCCCCTCCATGATAGGCAGGTCCTGGAAGTCAATGGCCTCCTGGGCGATGAACCGGCGGGGCTGGGCCAAGATGGTGTTCCTCAGGTCGGAGAGTTGCTCGCAGGTCAGCTTGCTGCCGAAAACCACGCCGTAGCCGCCGGCCTCCGCCACGTCCTTGATGACCAGCGTATCCATGTGGTCCAGGACGTATTTCCGGTCCTCCTCGTAGAAGGGCAGATAGGTGGGCGCGTTGCAGAGGATGGGCTCCTCCTTTAAATAATATCGGATCATCTTGGGCACGAAGTAGTAGATGCCCTTGTCATCGGCCACGCCGTTGCCGAATGCGTTCAGCACCGCCACGTTGCCCGCCCGGTAGGCGGCCATCAGGTTGGGGATGCCGATGAGGGAGCTGGCCTCAAAGGTCAGAGGGTCCATGTACTCGTCGGAGACCCGGCGGTAGACGGCGCCTACCCGCTGGTCTCCCTGGGTGGAGCGGTAGTACAGGACGCTGTCCCGCACATACAGGTCTCCAGCCTCCGCCAGCACAGCCCCGGCCTGCTCCGCCAGATAGGAGTGCTCAAAATAGGCGGCGTTGTAGCGTCCCGGCGTGAACACCACGTTGATGCCGCCGGTGTTGACGCTGTCCATGGTGCGGCGCAGGAGCTGTCCGTAATTCCGGTTGTCCAGAACGCCGTTGTGGCGGAAGGTGTCGGGGCTGCAGCGGCGGCACAGCTCCCGGGCGATCAGCGGGTAGGACGCGCCGGAGGGGATGCGGAGGTTGTCCTCCAGAATGTACCACACGCCGTCCTTTCCCTTCACCAGGTCGATGCCGGAGATGTGGCTGTACACGCCCTTTACGGGGACGATGCCCTCGCACTGGGGCAGGTAGCCGGGAGAGCGGTAGACGAAGTCCTCCGGCACCACGCCGTCTGCGATGATGCGCTTTTCCCCGTAGACGTCCTTTAAAAACAGGTTCAGGGCGTTGACCCGCTGGATCAGGCCCTTTTCCAGGCTGTCCCACTCCCGGGCGGTGATGACCCGGGGAATGGCGTCAAAAGGAAACAGGCGCTCATGGAACTCGCCGTTTTTATAGATACCGAATTTCACTCCATACCGGGCCAGCTGCTGGTTGATCTGCTGGGCATGACGGATCAGATCGTTCATCAAATCACCATCCTCACGGAAAAAGCAGGGCAACGGCGCCGCATCCGGACGCTGTTGCCCTGCTTTTGAATATTCATTATTATATGCGTGCTCCGCTTTTGCGTCAAGGGAAAACATTTGTTTTTCCGCACTCCCATGGGAACCGCCAAAGATCGATTTCAAATTGCCTACACTTTTGTGCTTTACAGCCATGTCGTCCGGGTTTCTTGCCGAATTTTGCTTGCATTTTCTTAAAAACATGGTATGGTGGGAATACTGCCGCAAAGGAGGGGCGCGCTATGGATTATCACAAGCTGCTGAATATGGCCGCGGAGCTGGGCCGCCGGCTGATGGCCAGCGGAGCGGAGATCTACCGGGTAGAAGAGTCTGTGAACCGTCTGCTGACCGCCTACGGGCTGGAGCCCCAGGTCTTTTCCATTCCCGCCTGTCTGATCGTCAGCATCAACACGCCGGAGGGGCAGCCCATCACCCAGATGTACCGCATTCCCGCCCACGGCACAGACATTGAATTGCTGGAGCGCTGCAACGCCCTCTGCCGCCGGCTTTGCCGGGAGACGCCTCCGGTGGAGGAGGCCATGCGCCTGGTGGAAGACCTGGACAAGCACGGTCGGGAGTTCTCCCCCTGGACGTTGCTGCTGGGCTATATCGCCGCTCCCGCCTTTTTCGCGCTCTTTTTCTGCGGAACGCTCCGGGACAGTCTCTGCGCTGCCATCGCCGGTCTGGCGGTGGGCGTCTGTCTGCTGTTCGGCCAGCGTCTGATCGGCTCCAACAGTTTTTTCCGCACTGTGGTCTGCTCCTGCGTGATCTCTCTGGTGTCCCTGCTTCTGGTCCTTGCGGGTCTTGGGGAGCATCTGGAGATCATCACCATCGGCACCTTGATGGTCCTGGTGCCGGGCATGGCCCTGACCAACGCCATGCGGGAGATCATGGCAAGCGATCTGATCTCCGGTCTGCTCCGCACGACGGAGACGCTGCTCATCGCCGCCGCCATCGCGCTGGGCACCGCCCTGCCGCTGCTGATAGGGCAGCGGCTGCTGTCTGATTTCCAGACACAGACCGCGGCAAGCCTCTCCCCTCTCTCCTGCCTGTGGGCCTTTTTCGCCTGCGTGGGCTTTGGCCTTGTTTTCAACATTCACGGCCGGGGCATCCTGATCTGTGGCTTCGGGGCCTCTCTGGGCTGGATGGTTTACCTGTTATCCATCGGCTGGACCCATTCCGACGTCTTCTCCGCCTTTCTGGCGGCCATGTCCATCGGTGCCTATTCCGAGGTGATGGCCCGTATCCGCCGCTGCCCCGTTACCGGCTATCTTCAGGTGGCGCTGCTCCCTCTGGTCCCCGGTGCCGGCATTTACAACGCCATGCGCTACTGCATATCCGGGGATTCTCAGATGTTCATCTCCACCCTGCTGCACACCATCGGCTTTGCCGCCGCGCTCTCTGTGGGCGCCATGCTGGTGACATCCGTCCTGCGGACCTGGCTGCCCCGGTTCCATCTCTGGAAATAATCCACTTTTCGCCGTTTTTCCCGCCCCGGGGTTTCCCCGGGGCATTTTTCATGCTATACTGATGAAAAATTCCGAAGCGAGGTACCGTTATGGAGCAGACATTTACCGGCAGCCGTCAATACGTGGCATCTGACGAGCTGCTGAGCGCCGTCAACATCGCCGTCACCCTGCAAAAGCCCCTGCTCATCAAGGGCGAGCCCGGCACCGGCAAGACCATGCTGGCCCAGGCTGTGTCGGAGGCTCTGGGCAAGCGCCTCATCATCTGGAACGTGAAGTCCACCACCAAGGCCCAGGACGGCCTGTATGTCTACGACGTGGTGCAGCGGCTGTACGACAGCCAGTTCGGCAACGAGGGCGTGGACAACATCGCCAAATACATCAAGCTAGGCAAGCTGGGCGAGGCCTTCCAGTCCGAGGAGCAGGTGGTGCTGCTGATCGACGAGATCGACAAGGCGGACCTGGAGTTCCCCAATGACCTGCTCTGGGAGCTGGACCAGATGGAGTTCTACATTCCTGAGACCAAGGAGACCATCCGGGCGAAGCAGCGCCCCATCGTCATCATCACCTCCAACGCGGAAAAGGAGCTGCCGGACGCCTTTTTGCGCCGGTGCGTGTTCCACTATATCGAATTCCCGGAGCAGGAGCAGATGGAGAAGATCATCCGCGTCCACTTTGACCACCTGGAGGACGACCTGGTGCGTCAGGCGCTGGCGGCCTTCTACTGGGTGCGGGAGCTGCGGGGCATTGAGAAAAAGCCCAGCACATCGGAGCTGGTGGACTGGCTGCGGGCCATGGTGGCCGGCGGCATCGACCCGGCCCGCATCCAGTCGGAGATTCCCTTTGCCGGGGTGCTGCTGAAAAAGGACAAGGACCTGCAGAACCTGCGGAAAGCGCTGCGGTAAGGCCTATGTTTGCTGCATTTTTCTACCTGCTGCGCAGCCGGGGGCTGAACGTGTCCCTGAACGAGTGGCTGACGCTGCTGGAGGCCATGGAGAAGGGGCTGCACCACTCCACCCTGACGGGCTTTTACCAGCTGTGCCGGGCCATCATCGTCAAGAACGAGACGGAGTACGACCGCTTCGACCAGGTGTTCCTGGAGTTTTTCAAGGACGTGCCCTTCCAGGGCGAACTGCCGGAGGAGCTGCTGGACTGGCTGAACCACCCAAGCGATGACCTGCGATTGACCATCGAAAAGCTGCGGGCCGAGGACTTTCCGGAGCAGTCTCTGGAGCAGCTCTTGTATCTGCTGGAAAAGCGGCTCCAGGAGCAGAAGGAGGAGCACAACGGCGGCCACTACTGGGTTGGCACCCAGGGCCACACCCCCTGGGGCAACGGCGGTTGGAGCCCCCATGGCATCCGCATCGGCGGCCAGAGCCGCCACCACACCGCCATGCTTGTAGCCGGAGAGCGGAAGTTTCGGGATTTCCGCAAGGACAACAAGCTGGACACCCGCCAGTTCCAGATGGCCTTCCGCCTGCTGCGGCAGCTGTCCGTTCAGGCCGAGAGCGCCGAGAAGGAACTGGATATCGACGGCACCATCCATGACACCTGCGAGAACGGCGGCCTTTTGAAGGTCCAGTACAAAAACCCCCGGAAGAACACGGTGAAGGTCCTGCTGCTGATGGACTCCGGCGGGTCCATGGACTACTATTCCGGTCTTTGCAGCATGCTGTTCCAGGCGGCCACCAAATCCAATCACTTCAAGAAGCTCCACACCTATTATTTCCACAACTGCATCTCCATGAATCTCTACGAGACGCCCCAGATGTGGGGGCCGGGAGAGGTGCCCACGGAGTGGGTGCTGCAAAACTACGACAGCAGCTACAAGGTCATCATCGTGGGGGACGCGGCCATGGACCCCGCCGAGCTGCGGGAGCCCACCTATCACTGGAGCACCCGGAGCTACAGTCCCTCCGGCCTGGAGTGGCTGGAGCGGTTCCGGAAGCAGTACCCCTATCTGATCTGGCTGAACCCGGAGCCCATGCCCGCGAAGCCCAGCTATTGGAGTCAGACCCACTGGCAGCTGGGGCAGATTTTCCATATGTACGACCTCTCTGCAGAGGGCCTGGAGGCCGGCATGAAGCAGCTGATGGTGCGGAAGTAACTGGTCCGCCCCTCCGCCAAGCAGTTTCATAGGAAAATTTTATTAAAAGCACTGCGTCGAATTGCTGTAACGGCAATCCGGCGCAGTGTTTTCCCTTATTTTTGAATATTGCTCAAAAAGCCCTTTTCGCACCACCTTTGCCGTCTTTTGCCATGAGGCCGCCGGCCTTCAAGATGGTTCAGATCATATATTCAACGGTCTTTTCCTCTGTTAATTTGGTGTGTTCATTAAATAAAAGCACCGCCTCCCGGCCATCCACGGGTCCCATGGAGTAGACTTCCCGTGTCTCCCGCTCAAAATAGCGGGTCGGTACGATCCGGTTATAGGCGGCGGGGTGGTCTGTGATCATCTGAATCTCCTCTCCCGGAAAAGGCTGGTCCCGGTAGTAAGGGTCAAACAGGTACACCATGTCATCCCGGATTCCTGTCAGCAGCACATAATGCCAGCCGTCAAAATCCACCCGCACCACCGCCGCGCCTCGCCGCCGCAGGGCATCCCGCAAGCTGCTGTCCTGCCGGAAGTTCACGGACTCGCCGGATAAGTACCGGCTGGAGATTGGGAGATGTCCCGCAGGGCCGAACCCATTCAGCCAGTTGCTGAGAAACATCATGGCCGCGCAGGAGGTTCCGCTCTTTCCGCAGGCCCCATCCGCGCCGTAGCAGTCCAGGCAATAGAGCGTGATGTTGCGGATGATCTCCGGTGGGACTTCCTCCCTCTGGAACAGATAGCTCACGGCGTTGAGCATGGAGGTGGGGCCGCAGTCATATTCCGAAAGCTGATAATGCAGGGGATTTTTCATAGGGTCAGTCCTTCCGCAGTCATGGGATGTCCGGGAAATCCAGGGTTGTTCTTTTTACTGAAGCTCCTCAGGGCCCCGCCACAGGCGGTCGTTGTTCTCTTCCAGATAGGCCTTGAACGCATTGGAGTGATAGGCTTCCACAATGGCCTTTGCCCAGTCAGAATCCTTGTTTTTCTCTTTGACAACGCCCTGCAGGACCAAGTGGTCCTGGATTGCCGCGGGGACTATGGGGATCGGGGAGATGGGCACCAGACCGCCGTCATTGTTGGCGTTAAAGTTCTCCGCATAGGCGCTATACTGCTCCACGTTCACATCCATATCGCCGTCGTTCAGCGCGACATCAGCCGTCAGCAGGTTGGGAAATCCAATAATGCCGTAGGTATCGCCTTTTTCCACATGGATGGACACGTTCTTCAGAACGTCCACCGTGTCGCTGGAGCCCGCAAACCGTTTGCTGATATGTTCTCCAATCGGATCATGGTCTCCCCTGCTTTCTCAGCCATTGGAAGGCGTACTCCGCATACAGCTCCGCGCCGATCACCAGCGCGTCCTCGTCCAGATCAAAGTTTCCACTGTGCAGGCTGTTCAGGGTGCCGGGCAGCTGTGCGTTCGCGGTACCGACATAGGCATAGCACCCCGGCACTTTTCTCTGGTATTCGGCAAAGTTGTCTCCGCCGAGAGACAGGGGCCGGTCCGTGATAATCCGGATATGATCTCCCAGCCCCTTCGCCGCTTCTGCCACCTCACGGCTAACCTGTGGATCATTGATGAGGGCGGATGTCACATCCGTCCAGATCACCTGGGCCTCCGCCCCGCTGAACCCCGCCGTCTGTCCGGCGATCTGGTCAATCCATTCCCGTACCTGCAGGCGCATCTCCTGGGAGATCGTGCGTGTGGTGCCCTCCAGTTCCGCGGATGCGGCAATCGCGTTGTACGTGGTCCCGGAGGAGAACTTTCCAACGCCCAGGATCACGGGTTCCACCGGAGAGGTCCGGCGGGTAACCAGTCCCTGAATCGCAACCACGATCTGGCTGGCAGCATACAGGGCATCCGCTCCCAGCTGGGGTGTGGAGACATGGGCCGCTTTTCCGTGGACAAGGATACGGAAGTGGTCCACGGCCGCGTTATTCAGGCCGGGCGTGATCCCGATGGTGTCGATTGGCAGGTCCGGAGCGCTGTGCAGTCCGAAAACGCGCTCCACACCATCCAGTGCGCCGGTCTCTATGAAGTCCGGTGCGCCCTTTCCGGTCTCCTCCGCCGGCTGAAACAGGAACCGGACCTCTCCACCGAAGTGGTCCCGGTTGGCCGCCAGCACTTTGGCGGCCCCCAGGAGGCTGGCTGTGTGGGCGTCATGTCCGCAGGCGTGCATCACGCCGTCCGTCCGGGAGCGGTATTCCACATCGTTCGTCTCCTGAATGGGAAGTGCGTCGATGTCCGCCCGCAGGGCGACGACGCCACTCCGGTTTAAGGTGCCTCGCAGGACGCCCAGGACACCGGTTTCTCCGATCCGGATATGGGAGATTCTGAACCGGTCAAGCTCCTGTTCGATCACTCCCGCCGTGCGCTTTTCCTGCGAAGCCAGCTCCGGATGGCGGTGAAAGTCCCGGCGCATACGGACCAGGTATTCCTTCTCTTCGCGCACCTGATCCCGTAATTCACTCATTCCGATACCCTCTTTCGCCGGAAATTCTCCGGTCATATCATAGATTTCCGCTTGGGTCTGTTCTCGAGACTCACAGTCCGTGCCCACATCGTCCACACCTGAATTTTTTCCGCAACAGTTCTTTCAAAGTGGTCTGCATCTTCGTCTTCTCTCTTTCAAAAATTAAAAAGCGGGGTATCCATCGTCCATGGATACCCCGCTATATTGCGCGCAAAGCGCAGCCTATCGTATCAAACACAGGCAGGGCACATGAAAGGCTGGATGTTCACAGCAACACATCATTCGATCCATACACATCATCATGTTCATTCCCTTCCTTGTTGTATTGCTGCGGTCCAGGCAGTTGCTTATCCTCTTACCGCGGCAAAGCCCTTTTCCAGGTCCGCGATGATATCGTCGATATGCTCCGTGCCGATGGATAGCCGGATGGTATTGGGTTTGATGCCCTGGTCCAGCAGTTCCTCAGGGGTGAGCTGAGAGTGGGTGGTGGTGGCCGGATGGATGACCAGGGACTTCACATCCGCCACATTGGCCAACAGAGAGAAAATCTCCAGATTGTCGATAAACTTATGCGCTTCGGTCTGTCCGCCCTTGATCTCAAAGGTGAAGATGGAGGCACCGCCATTGGGGAAATACTTCTCGTACAGGGCGTGGTCGGGGTGATCGGGCAGGCTGGGATGGTTGACGTGCTCCACCTGGGGATGGTTCGCCAGGAACTCCACGACCTTCTTGGTGTTCTCCGCATGGCGGTCCAGGCGCAGGGAGAGGGTTTCCACGCCCTGGAGCAGCAGGAACGCGTTGAAGGGGGAGATGGTGGCGCCCGTATCCCGCAGGAGGATGGCACGGATATAGGTGACGAAGGCGGCGGGGCCGGCGGCGTCCACGAAGGAGACGCCGTGGTAACTGGGATTGGGCGCCGCAATGGGCGCGTACTTGCCGCTGGCCTTCCAGTCAAACTTGCCGGAGTCCACGATAATGCCACCCAGAGTGGTTCCGTGGCCGCCGATGAACTTGGTGGCGGAGTGGACCACGATGTCGGCTCCGTGCTCAATGGGCCGGATCAGGTAGGGGGTGCCAAAGGTGTTGTCGATGACCAGGGGCAGACCGTGCTTGTGGGCGATCTCCGCGATGGCGTCAATGTCGGGAATATCGCTGTTGGGGTTGCCCAGGGTCTCCAGATAGATGGCCTTGGTGTTGGGCTGGATGGCGCCCTCCACCTCCGCCAGATCATGGGCATTCACAAAAGTAGTGGTGACGCCGAACTGGGGCAGCGTATGGGCCAGCAGGTTGAAGCTGCCGCCGTAGATGGTCTTCTGGGCAACAATGTGGTCGCCGGCCTGGGCCAGAGCCTGGATGGTGTATGTAATGGCCGCGGCACCGGAGGCCAGGGCCAGAGCCGCCACGCCGCCCTCCAGAGCCGCGATGCGCTTTTCCAGCACATCCTGGGTGGAGTTGGTCAGGCGGCCGTAGATGTTGCCGGCGTCCGCCAGGCCGAACCGGGCCGCCGCGTGGGCGGAGTTGCGGAAGACGTAGGAAGTGGTCTGGTAAATGGGGACCGCACGGGAATCGGTGGCGGGGTCAGCCTGTTCCTGGCCGACGTGGAGCTGCAGAGTCTCAAATTTATAGTTACTCATGGTAAATACCTCTTTCATTCATTTTATTTATTCCAGATTTCAGGCGCAAAAAAACCGGGGCATCAGGTGCTCCCGGGCAAAGAGATACGACCATGTGATAATCATTTCAAATCACATCAGAGTGAGTGACAGGCATGCCAACCCACCCGGCCAAATCCAGTGCCCGGGAGTTCAGCATTCGTCCACATCGAAAATTACTGCGCAGCAGCGGCTGAAGCAACTTGCCCATCTCGTGTACTCCTCCCTTTTTATTAACCAATCATTTTCGTTGGTTTATGAATTTAAGATACCACCAATTTCCTACTCTGTCAATAGGTAATTCCCCTTGTTATTTTAAAAATGTGGTTTACCCCAAAGCACGCAGAACTATCCATCATGTAACGCAATAACCGCAGGTCATCCGAAGATGACCTGCGGTTATCCTGTCGGTTCTTCAAATAGAGACGATCTTCCACGCTGACCACACCAAAAGCAGCGCCATAACCACATTGATGGCCTTATTGTACCGCTTGTAGAGCGGGAACAACATGGTTCCCAGCGTCGCCCAGATCAGGTTTCCGGTACCGGCGCAAACCGTCATGATGACGGCGAAGGCCAAAACCCTACCCACACGGAACCCATACGGCATGATGTAGCCGGAGTAGAAGGCGATGCCCAGCATCAGAATCTTGACGTTCAGGAACTGGAGCAAAAAGCCGTTGACATAGGTCAGGGGTTTTGACTCCGCAGCGGCGTCACCGGTCTTTCGGATCAGCGTTTTCCAGGCCAGGTACAGGATGTACGCAGCCCCCACATACTTGGCCACCGGGACGATCTGGGGGACCAACTCCCCGAGAAACGCGCAGCCGAAGCCACAGATCAGCATGACCGTCAGCAAACCGGTCCAGATACCGAAGATCAGAGGCATACACTTGCGGAAGCCATGGGTGCTGGTGCTGCTGAGCAGCAGAATATTGTTGGGGCCAGGTGAAAACGTGGTGGCGCAGGCGGAGACCGCCAAGTCCAGATAGACTGCCGCAGGCATAGCAAACGCCTCTTTCTCTGCAATAATTATAATAAGGTATCTCTCAGTAAGGAACGCCGGCCTTGCACAGCTCGATGAACTGCTTGGCCACCCGGGCGCTGCGGCCTCCTGCGCGGATGGCGAAGGCCTCGCTCCGAACGGACAGCTCCCGCTCGTCCATCTCCAGACCGTACTGCTTTGCCAGCTGCTTGACGATGTAGAGATAGCGGTCCCGGTCAGGGCTGCCGAAGGTGATGGTCAGGCCGAACCGGGCAGAGAGGCTCATCAACTCCTGGCGGGTGTCGCTCTCGTGGATGTCGTCGCCAGTGCGGTCCGTCAGGGTCTCCTTGATAAGATGACGGCGGTTGCTGGTGGCGTACACGGCGATGTTGTGGGCCCGGCCGCCGACGCTGCCCTCCAGGATGGCCTTCAGGGCGGCAAAATTGTCGTCATTGGCGGTGAAGCTCAAATCGTCGATAAACAGAATAAACTTCAGGGGATTGGCCGCCAGGGCGTCCATCAAATCAGGAATCTGGTAGAGCTGATTCTTTTTCACTTCCACCAGCCGCAAGCCGTCCTCCGCGAAGGCGTTGGCGATGGCCTTGATGGCGCTGGACTTGCCGGTGCCGGCGTCACCGTACAGAAGCACGTTGTTGGCAGGCTTGCCCTCCAGCAGTGCGCGGGTGTTGGCGATGACCTTCTCCCGCTCCTTCTCGTAGCCGGGCAGTTCCTCCAGCCGCTGGGGGTCCGGATGCCTTACCGGTACCAGCTGGCCGTTTTCCACCGTGAACACATGATAGCGGGCAAAGATGCCGTAGCCCTTGGACCCCACCTCCCGCATCCGCTGCTCATAGTCGGCGGTGATGGAGCGGTCATCCGTCAGCCAGCCCACCAGGAAGGTGGGAGCGTTGTCCAGCTTCTCCGTCAGGTCCTCCAGACGAACCCGGGCCAGTTCATCCAGCAGGGCCAGTTCCCGGCGGAGGCACTCCTCCAAAACAGGGGTGACGGAGCCGGAGGCGCAGCCCCGGATGCAGACGTTTTCACTCTCCATGACGGTGTCGTGCAGGTAGTGGGACCAGTTGTCCCCATGTCGGAACAGCCGGGACTCAAGCTCCGCGCAGCAGGTGGTAAACTTGCCGGCGTCTTTCCGGCAGCAGGCCTGGAGCATATCCCGGAACGCGGCCACCACATCGTCCTCCAGCAGCGCCCGGAAGATCACAAGGCCGTCCAGACGCCGCTTCATCTCTTCAAACTGCAAATCGATCACTTCCTAAGTGGATTACCGCAGGACCGCGCCCTCGTCGGCGCTGGTGACCATGCGGGCGTAGCGGCTGAGCCAGCCGGTGGTAATGTTGGGGGCGGGCTGGACGTAGGCGGCCTTGCGGTCGGCCAGCTCCTCGTCAGAGACCAGCAGGGTGATGGAGGCGTTGGGGATGTCGATGGCGATCTGGTCGCCCTCTTTTACCAGACCGATGGGGCCGCCGGAGGCAGCCTCGGGGCTGACGTGGCCGATAGAGGCGCCGCGGCTGGCGCCGGAGAAGCGGCCGTCGGTAATGAGGGCCACGGTCTTGTCCAGGCCCATGCCCGCCAGAGCGGAGGTGGGATTGAGCATCTCCCGCATGCCGGGGCCGCCCTTGGGACCCTCGTAGCGGATGACCACCACGTCGCCGGGAACGATCTTGCCCGCGTAGATGGCGGCGATGGCGTCGTCCTCGCTGTTGAACACCCGGGCGGGGCCTGTGTGAGTCTGCATCTCAGGCGCCACAGCGCTGCGCTTGACCACGCAGCCGTTGGGAGCCAAGTTGCCCCACAGAATCTGGAGACCGCCGGTGGTGCTGTAGGGGTCCTCGATGGGCCGGATGGCGTTGTGATTCAGGTTCTTGGCGCCCTGGATGTTCTCGCCCACGGTCTTGCCGGTGACGGTCATGCAGCCCAGATCCAGCAAATTCTGCTTGGCCAGCTCCGCCTGAACAGCGGGAATGCCGCCGGCGGCGTACAGATCCGGCATGTGGGTGGGACCGGCAGGCGCCAGATGGCACAGGTTGGGAGTCCTGGCGGAAATCTCATTGAACAGAGCCAGGTCCACAGGCACCCCTGCCTCGTGGGCGATGGCCAGCAGGTGCAGCACCGTGTTGGTGGAGCAGCCCAGGGCCATATCGCAGGTCAGGGCGTTGCGGATGCTGCGCTCGTTGATGATGTCCCGGGCACAGATGTTCCGGCGGACCATCTCCATGATGGCGGCGCCGGCCTGACGGCCCAGCTGGAGGCGCTTGCTGTAAGGGGCGGGAATGGTGCCGTTGCCGGGTAGGCCGATGCCGATGGCCTCGCACAGGCAGTTCATGCTGTTGGCGGTGTACATGCCGGAGCAGCTGCCGC
>CAMBAJ010000011.1 GCA_945864305.1 uncultured Clostridia bacterium
GCGAGATTTGGGGCATCTCCTCCGAAAACATGTCCGCGGAGCTGCCCTCCCTGCGGGTTTTTATGGCCACACTGCGGAAAAAGCTGGAGGTGGATCAGAGTCATCCCCAGTACATCCAAACCCACATCGGCGTTGGATATCGCATGATCCAGTGCAATAAGGACAGTGAGACATAAACAGCCAGGATAGAGTCGCAGCCCCCCGATACAGAAACCTGCATCAGGGGGCTGCTTTGTACTTATTTTGCCGAATAATTCAGCAAAGGTTCGTTAAAGGAAGTCTGTGACTTATTTCACGACCTCCCCGCCGGGGGCGGAGTGGGCGGTGGACCAAGCGTGCTCAAAGGCAGCCCAGTCGCGCTGCTCCAGTTTCTTGGTCCAGTCCTCCATGTACTTCTTCTCGGAGCCCTTGCCCAGCCAGGTGTAGTCATGGCTGTTGGTGGCCTCCTGCATGTCGGCATAGTACCAGTCGCCGGGGTTGTTGTCCGGCCAGGTGACCATTTGCTTTTCGGGCAGCAGGTGGTCTTCATCGGGCTTGCGGTTCAGGGCACGGTTCACGATAACGCAGGCCTGGGCGCGGGTGATGTTGGTGTTGGGACGGAAGGTGCCGTCCTCGAAGCCCTGGATCAGGCCCACGCGGGACGCGGCCTCCACGTAGTCGGTAAACCAGGCGTTTTCAGGCACGTCGGAGTAGTAGCCCTGGTATTCCTTCTTGGTGGTCTCGAAGAAGCCCACGGCGATCTTGGCAAACTGGGCACGGGTGATCTTGCCGTAGGGGCGGAAGGTGCCATCGGTGTAACCGTCGATGATGCCCATGTTGCTCAGGGTGGAAATGGCGTTGTTGCACCACAGGTCGGAGTTGCAGTCGGAGTAGTTGTTCGTCTGGCTCCAGTACTTGTCGCGGGCCTCGTCGGTCAGCAGACGGAAGAAGATGGTAGCCACCTCACCGCGGGTAATGGTGCCGTAAGGCCGCAGATAGCCATCCTTGTAGCCGATGATGTAAGAGTAGTGGTCATCGGTGTTCAGGACGGGGCTGCCGCCGCCGCTGCTGCCGCCGCTGGGAGTGCTGGGCTTGGTGTAGGTATTGGTGTAATGGACGCCCGTCACCACGCCGGCAGCGATCGTGCCCTCGGCAACGTTATCGGTGTCTGTTCCAGTGACGCCAGTGGTAACAGAAGAAGCCGTGTAGTTAGTGACGGGGGTTTCAGTCACTTTGTACGTAACACCGGCAGGCAAGCCGTAAATGACAGCGCTGTTGCCGCTGGTTAGAGTAACCGTTCCACCACTCGTAAATGTAGTTGCCGCATCAGAACCGGTATAGAGGAGCGTTGCAGTGACACCTTCGCCAAGGTCCACCGTAAAGTCGAACTTCTGGGTGGTGCTGCCACCATTGCTGACGGTCTTGCTGATGAATAGCGCGGCCTCGTCATTGCAGACGTTGGCGACTGTTACCGCGGCGGTGGGGGCATTCATTGTGATGGCGCCCTGCTGGTTGCCCAGATAGTAGGGAACATAACCGCTCTCGTTCTCAGTAACGCTGTACGTAGTGCCGTTGAAGCCGAGTCTACTCAATCTTGAATAAAAATATTACGACGGACATCCTCTTCGGCTTCATCGCCGAGAAGATGTCCGTCGTAGTGTTTCAGTCCGTATGCAAGATCCAGTCCCAGTTTCAAGCCACAGAGGAAACTGTCCATGGACTGCATATCCGCAAGGTGGTCATAGTCATCCACCAGCTTCAATAGCAATTTGTGTTCCGGCTTGTCCAGCCGCTCCGTCAATTGGTGGTGGCAGGAGCTGATTTCCTTTTGAAGTTCTACCTGCTCCAGTGGGGTGTACATGCTGTGGTAGAGTGTTTCCAACAGTTTGTTCATGTGCCTCGCCTCCTTGTAGCAAGACACCATATCACAGGAGTCGTTGGAAAGCTACTGAAAGATTTTCAAATAACAGAGAGCAACTCCATCTGTCATCGCTTCCGGAGGAGGATCTAATTCGTTGTCTTTCGTTTTGTTGATATATTCGTCCTCCATGCATTGGTGTCCGGCACTCTCATGAGTGTAGCAACTCTTTTTTCGCTACTTCGGATGATTATCATTCGGTATGAGCTATCGCCATTCAATTCAGGCTCTGCTTTATTAAAACTCGTCCTAACGAACAGGGCCTCCTTTTTCAGTTTTCATCAATACTATTTATTTTTAGCCATAGCTTGCTCTGCATCTTCACGTGTAATGCAATAGTTCCCCTTAAACAAAAAGTATATTTTGATTATACTATTTTTGACAAGCTTGTCAACGAAACTGTTGTATTCGTGCGAAAAACTATGAATTTTAGGGATATATCTATATTCAGTAAAGGAATAACACATAAAAAGAGCAGCCGATAGCTTTGCGCTATCGACTGTTCAAATCATTTTATATTATCTTCAAATATTTTTCGTAGCAAATCCGTCACACCTTGGGCGGACTGGATTGTTGCGATCATCAACAAGTCACCGTCCACTTCCGACCAATTAAGGTCATATCCGGCATTGCGAATAAGTTGCGTAAGAAAAGCCCGCTGGGTACGGCCATTACCTTCCCGAAAGGGGTGCAGGTCGTTGGTTACACAGTAAAGGTCTACAATCTCGTCCACAAACTCGCCGTGAGGTAAGTTCTTGAAGTAGTTTCGCTCCTTGAGGCGGTGGAAAATCAGTTCCGCCTGACACTCGATGTTTTCTGCGGAACAGAACCGGGTGCCCTTCTTGCTGATATCCACCGTGCGGATTTGACCTGCCCAATCATACAGGTCAGAGAATAGAAAATGGTGGACAGCCTTGTAATGGGTAAAGTCGAAACTGTCTGCTTTGGGATGCTCCATCCATTCCGCACTGCGGGCAGACACCAGAACCGTTTCCACCTCGTTGAGTTTGGCCTCATCATGGATGTCAAATTTGTTTATCAACACAGCCGTGCCAGGGTAGCAGTTATCGGAGATTGGGTCAAGACTGTATCCCATATTACACCGCCTTTGCCGGGCGACTCACGATTTCCCTTACCAAATCTGCAACGGAAACATCACCTGCCAGAAGGCGGACGCAGTCCTTTACTGTCTGCTCTGTTACTTCAAAGCCCTCCATACGGGTGGAAGCAAGGGCGCTTTTCAGGGATGCGTACTCTCGTTCGCTCATGGATTTTTGCTCCTTTCAGATAAGCAAAAATCCATGCCGCAAGGGCATGGATTTTCTTGGAGCTACTGAGCGGACTTGAACCGCTGGCCTGCTGATTACGAATCAGCTGCTCTACCGACTGAGCTACAGTAGCATTTCTTATGAGAATTGGCTCTTTCGCCATACCCTGTTTTTAGTTTACCACACTTTGTGGCTTTTGAAAAGGACATCCTTACGAACAGCCGGCGACCTGCTGATTACGAAGAGTGTCCAAACTCTCAAGCCACTGCTTTCCAGCCCTTTCTTGAGCTTTCCTCTGGGGAATTTTCGCACAAACCTGCTCTTGTACCCTTTCCTTCCCGCCCCATTTTTTCCTGTTGTGGGTCGGAGTGTGGGTCGGGAACCCGCCGAGCAAAACCCACTTTTCAAATATGTGAAAGTATGATACACTATACACATGTAAAATGCAACCTATGGAGGTGTCGACATGAGCGAACGGGAATACGAAGCGCTGCGCAGCGCATTGGCCTCCACCCGCATGGAGGGCTTTCGCGTGACCGAGCAGACGGAAAAAGACTGCATCCGCCTCATGAGCGGCGAAGTTTCTGTGGCCGACCTGGTCAAGGAGATCCTGGCCCGCCCCGCAAAGGCGGTGTGATATGGGATACAGTATTGACCCCATCTCTGCCAACTGTTACCCCGGCACGACGATCCTCATCAATAAATTTGATATCCGTGACGAAGAAAAGCTGAATGAGATCGAAAGCGTCATTTCCTCCGCAAGGTATGCGGAATGGTTGAACACACCACGGTCTTCCGCATTCGACTTCGACCACTACAAGGCCATTCACCGTTTCCTCTTCTCTGACCTGTATGAATGGGCAGGCGAAGTTCGTACTGTGAACATCAGCAAAAAAGGGACTCATTTTACCCCTGCTGAAAGTATTGAACATCAAGCTGCCCTGATTTTTGGGCGACTTCGGACCTGCAATTATTTCAATGGTTTGTCCCATGACAAGTTCGTAGAGGAAATCGTTGATTTCTATTGCTCCACCAACGCTTTGCATCCCTTCCGGGAGGGAAATGGCAGAACCCAGCGCGCATTCCTGACGCAGCTCATCCGCAACGCCGGATATGAGATCAATTTTGCTGATATGGATACCGACCTTCTGATGATAGCAACCATTCAGTCTGCCCAGGGTGTCACGGATCTGCTGAAAGATATTTTCACAGAAAGCATCTTGTCTTAAAACAGGCAACCATATGACCGTTGTGACCGATGTGGTCATGGATCAAGCCTCGCCGAAGTATCCGGCGAGGCTTGACTGGTATCCGCGGTCTGATCATAACTCTGGTTGCCGAGTTCGCCAACGGCTTTCTGGTAACCGTCAAAGCTAACGGCGTATAAAAACGCTGGCTCATTCTGCTGAGCCAGCGTTTTCAATCTTTCGGTATCCTGCATTCATCTGGGGCGTTGGCAGGCGTAAGCAGTTCCACCCACGCCGCATCTGTCTGACT
Organism: uncultured Clostridia bacterium; assembly: GCA_945864305.1. Classification (GTDB taxonomy): domain Bacteria; phylum Bacillota; class Clostridia; order Oscillospirales; family Oscillospiraceae; genus Oscillibacter. The sequence continues at coordinate 4,663 of CAMBAJ010000011.1, forward strand.
TAGGGCAGGAGCATTCCGCAGGACCCAGAGCAGATAAAGCAAGGCACGTTCCATATTCATAAGGGTCATTCTGAAAAGTCTCAAATGAATCTGCGTTCTGACTCTGTGACGCCTCTTCCAAATAAACTCGTTTGGAACAGAAGCGCAGCCAATCATCTGGGCCTACACCAATCTGTGGCAGTGCATCTACTTCATACTCTGTAATTTCTTCAGTAGGTACATCCCAATCAGGAAAAATCTCAGAGAAATGCGGCAGGACCTCTATAATTTCCCCGGTCTCAGCATCCATAACCGCTCCATTGTAACCATCAGCAACCCAGTCTGTGTTATAGATAATCTGTTCTCTAGCCTTCAAAATTTTTTTCTGCATATCGGGCGAAGCTTCGTCAAGTTCAAGATATGCAATATCATTCCCTAACTGCTTTTCGTGATCCGCTTCAGCGGCAGATGCCGTTACCGTTGTACCAATTAACATCATCCAAGCCAACACAACAGAAACAATCTTTTTCACAATTTGCTCCTCTCTTTTTCAAAGTTAGCCTCTTACTTACATTCTGCGGTAACAAGTGGCTGATGGCCTATTAACTTTGAAAGGTGTTACCGATTCATCCGACGGTTCTCTTGTCTCAATATCTCACGATTCCAGTTACTATGACCGATTTGCTCGAATTGTTTCTGATCATCAGCGTATAGCTTCCATTCTCCGGAACCTCAATCGTTTTATCAATACTGCCTGTCTTCACATTGATATAATGGAATACTCCTTCTGAATCAATCAATCCGAAATCCAAGCTGGCATCTTCCGGCGAGTAGTTTGCGCGAATTCGAACAGTTTCCCCTGCTGCCAACGAGAAAGCTGGATTCACTGATATGCTCCCATTCGCTTTTATAGTACAATTAAGAGTTCCTGTTGCCCGCATAATGGCGGTTTCCGCCGTTTCATATTTCCCCGAAATCACATTCACTTCTTCAACAGCTCCGGCGCTAGTACATAAGAATCCGAGCATCATCACCCCGGTCATTACCATACACAAAAACCTGCGCATCTTCTTCACCCCCTTCTTAATCAATTCCAACAAGTGATACTTCTGTTGTTTCCTCGGTAGTATCTATGATCTCGCTTTCCATCTCGTTAAAGGTTAGTGCTTCTGATTTATCTTGGTTTATCCCTCTGTATGACTGTGCGCTGACGGCGAGCAGAACCAGCAGAAAGCCAAAAATTATAATAACAGTAAGTAATTTATACCGTCTGCCATCTTTGCCCTTTTCCTGTTCCAATTCCCCGGTTTCTTCATGCAACTCCGCTACAGGTATCTTCTCCAGCTCTGGCTCCGCTGTTACTGTATCATCCAGGAGCATTTCCAGCGGGACATTATATAGCCTACTCAGACTCTGCAGATTTTCTGTCGACGGTCTCGATGTTCCTGCTTCCCATCCTGTTATAGCCTGCCTGGACACACACAGCACTTCAGCAAGCTCAAACTGGGACAGTCCCTTTTTCTTCCTTAGGACTTTTAATTTCTGAGACAATTCCATTCTCTCATCTCCAAATTTAATCAAAATCCCATTAAATGTAAACCGTGTGCGGTTTACATTTAGGCAAGTATTACTTGCCTGCCGCCTTTTTTAGCATTTTTTTAGCTTTTCATACTCTGCTAAGGCATCCACATTTTCTTTTCTGAATCGATCCATTTGCTCAATTATCAGATTGCTGACACTCCGCCTCTTCATAATATAAGCTATCTTTAGCTGTCCGCTCCATTCGGGCATGATACTGTTCAAAGGTTTCTATAAATTTCTGTCTGTCCTCGTCGCTCTCTAACGCAACCAACAGAACCGCCAGCATAATACCACCCACCCGTTATCTAAGTGCCTATAACTAACTAATTTATAAATGCAGTTGAACCGCAATTCCTCACACCATTTTTTCAAAAATCTTTCATCGTTTTTATTTGAAAGCAAGTTCTCTGATCTGTTATCAGTATAGCACGGCGCATCCCAAATCTCCACGGGGCACACCGTACTGCTATGTGTAGCCGCTACAAGAAGAATCTGGCCGCAAAAATTGCGCCGCATAAACAAAAAAGACAGGCTGAACTTCCAGCCTGTCTTTTCTTTCAAAACGCCTCGAAGCGCTTCCGCATCTCCTCGTCATCGAGCTTGCCATGCTCCGATTGCTCCAACACCTTCATCGCCTCCGCGACAGCGGCGTTCCACTCCTCCACACTGATCTTCTTCCGATTCTTCCTCTGCTTCAGCCGGTTATAGGCTCGGTCATACTCCACCTGAGCCGGGGTGCGGTTTGCCTTGCCCTGGGCCTCTTTCCGGTGTGCGCCCACCTTGCGGCAGGTGCGTTCCGTCTCACCGGGGGCAATGTTGTTGCAGTAGCAGGTGTTATATCCTGCTGTCAGCAGAAAATACTTTCCACAGTTATGGCAGCGGCGGGGTGCGTTGCCCACAGCTAATCCCCGGTAGAATTCCGTCCGCAGGAAGTCCGTCAGGCTGTTGAAGGTGGCCTTCTCCGCTATAAAGATCTCGCCCTCCTTCGTCTGGTGCATCATAGGAACGAAGCTCACCTCCATGGGGAAACTCTGGGTGAAATCCTCGCCAAAAAGATGCGCGGCTACGGAGAGCATCTGGGCGTAGAAGAAGGAGTACGCCTCGGCATAGGCCCCGCTGTTTCTCCGCTTCAGCGGCTCAAAATATTTCTCTGTCATAATGGCGATTTGCTGGCGAAGCCTCATAAGTTCGCTGGCGAAATCCGCCAGGGCAATGATCATTCCCTGGTAAAGCGCATGGCCCTCTGAAGCCGGGTCCTGCACCTGTGCCCACTTCTCTTCGTCCGCAAGGAGCCGCTCTAAGGTGTGGTAATTGCTCTCCTCATCCATCTTCAATTCCCGGTACACTGGTAATGTAAACACAACATCCCAGACAGCGTTCAGCTTCTCCTGTGCGGAGGCTGCGGCGCTGTCTGTTTTTTCTGCCAAGAGTGCCTGAGCGGCCGGGACAAACTCCCTCACTCTCCGATTAATTTCATGGAGAACTTGCTCATCCAAGTTCATGATATCCACGCAGCACTGTCCGATAGGAACATCCCTCTCTCCAACAAAAACATGGTCATCATGAAAGAACACTGTGAATTGGTCGTAGGTGTAGGTGAATGGTATCTCTATGCGCTCCATCTTTTCTTCCATAACATCCCCCTTGTACCCGATAGAGAATCGACATTTACCCGAACGCGCCCAAATCCATTGAAGCGGCTTCCTGAGTATGTTACCCTCAGCGTACCAGATAAAAAGCTAAAAATCAATCACAGGGAGGTAACAGACATGAAGGAATCCTCGTACAAAAGTTATGACGAGCTGCCGCTGTTCCTGAATGCGGAAACAGTAGCAAAGGTGTTGGGTGTGTCACCAAGTAGTGGGTACGAGTTGATGCACGAAGATGGATTCCCCACGCTAAAAATCGGGAACCGCATCGTGGTTCCCAAGGAACAGTTCATCCGATGGGTATCGGAGCATACGGGAGGCAGCGCATGAAGCATACTCGCAAAGGGAACTTTTTCTCTCTGCCTAACGAGGTGTTCCTCCTGGGACTGAGCCCCGGTGAGTTGGCGGTGTACAGTTACCTGCGGCGGTGCGAAAGCCGCAAAACGCACCAGTGCTGGCCCAGCTACAAAACCATCGGCGAGGCAGTTGGGATGAGTGAGAACACGGTACGCAAATACACGCTGCGGTTGGAAGAACGCGGTCTCATCACTACGGAACCGACTGAGGTCACCACCCGGAATGGACAAAAGCGCAATGGGAACCTGCTCTACACCATCCTGCCGATCCAGGAAGTCATCAACCATTCCTACGAGCGGCAGATGGTGAAACTGGAGGAGGTCACGGAGCGTCAGCAGGTGGCGGAGGAACTGCGAAAACAAGGCCGTGTTCGCCCCTGTGAGCCGCTGTGTGCGCTTCCTCGGGGCTGAGTGGAGTCCCAGCCCCTGCAAGGGTTTTTGAGGCGGTTTTCGGGAGCCTTTCACGACTCTTCGGAGGACGAAAGGACAAGCGGGATAAAGAACAGGCGTCAAGTGTGGCGCTCTGTTCAGTCACTTCTGCCCGCAGTGCGGGCAGTTACGGGGGTTTTCGGGGAGTTCCAAAGTGGGGTCAAAATCGAAAGGGCGCTATCACTTCTGCGGTCGTCATCCCCGAAAGCCTACAACCACAAAGAAAAAATGGGGGTCATGCCCTGGAAGGGAATCATTTTGAGCAAGAAAGAAAAATTCGCTCTCTACCTGACGCCGGAGAAAAAGGCAATTTTGGAGAAGCGGTATCAGGAGGACGGCAGCCGCAGCATCACCGGATTCATTGAGCGGGCCATTGATTTCTACCTGGACTATCTCAGTGCCAACGACGCCGGGCTGTTCCTCCCAACCTCCATCCAGTCCTATCTGGACGGTCGGGTGGGTCAGTTGGAAAACAAAATGGCGTTGCTGGTCTACAAACAGGCGGTGGAGTTGGATATGCTCTCCGGGATCATCGCGGACAGCTTTCAGTTCAGCGAGGAAGAACTGCGCCGACGCCGTGCGGAGAGCGTCCGGAATGTGAAGCAGACCAATGGCCGCATCTCGTTCGAAAAACGGGTGCGGGAATCTGTGAAGGATGATGACGGATGGCAAGGCTGATCGTCAAGAGTCCGTACATCAAGTGTGGAGGTGGACACTCAGCAGGCGGCTACATGCGATACATCGCCACCCGCGAACGAGTAGAGTTGATTCAGGATGACCGCCCTCCCACTCGAAAACAGGAGCAGCTTATCGTAAAACTGGTGAAGGATTTTCCTGACGCAAGGAAGCTGGATGAATATGCTGACTACCAGGAGCATCCCACCAAGGCCAACGCCTCGACGTTCATCTCTCAGGCGTTGGAGGAAAACTGGAGTGACGTTCAAAAATCAGATGGCTACATGAAGTACATCGCAACGCGGCCGAGAGCGGAACGGCTCGGCTCTCATGGGCTCTTCGGTGACAAAGATGGTGTGGAGCTGGACAAGGCCATGGCGGAACTGGAGAACTACACGGGAAACGTATGGACGCACATCATCTCCTTGAAACGGGAGGACGCAGAACGACTGGGCTATGACAATGCCGGGGCGTGGAGAAATCTTCTCCGCGCCCACCGCAACGACATCGCCGCCGCCATGAACATTCCGCCCCAGGACTTTCGTTGGTACGCGGCATTTCACGATGAAGGCGACCATCCCCATGTGCACATGATGGCGTGGTCCGTAAAACCCGGGCAGGCGTATCTGTCTCAGGACGGCATCCGGCAAATCAAATCCAAACTCACCAACGACATCTTTCAACAAGAGATGCTGCACCTCTATGAGCAGAAAACTGTTTCCCGTGACCAGCTGGTACGGGAAGCGCGGCAGGCCATGCGGGAGTTGGTTCGGCAGATGCGTAACAGGATCTGCGACCACCCGGAGGCGGAGCGTCTCATGCAGGAGCTGGCACTCCAACTGGAAACGGTCAAGGGGAAGAAGTCCTACGGCTATCTTCCCAAGAAGCAAAAGGCTCTGGTGGATGAAATCGTGGACCAGATGGAGCAGCTCCCTACCGTGGCCGAGTGCTACGAAAAGTGGTGGCAGCTACAAAGTCAGGTGGAAGATTTCTATTCTGAGAAGGAGCGGCACCGCCCGCCGCTGTCACGGCAGAAGGAATTCCGCCAAATCAAGAATGCGGTCATTCAGGAGGCGAAGACTATCCGGCTGGGAGAGATCACCTTCGAGGATGATGCCCTGCGGCAGAGTGATGAGGTGGATGAAGATGAAAATGGGCCCTGGGACTTCTGGACGCTGCGCATGGATATACAGGATGAAGGCTCTTCACTGGCGGAGCGGGATGATGCCGTGGAGAGTATGCGGGAGCTGGCAGAGAACGGCAATGTTCGTGCTCAATACTTCATGGGAAAGCTGTGCCGAGATGGTCCGTTGCTGCCGCCGGACTGGGTGATGGCCCGGTACTGGTTTGACAAAGCGGCGAAGCAGGGATACGCTCCCGCCCAGTATGCTCTGGGAAAGCTATATCTCTCTGATGATGCCAGCGTCCATGATTCCGAGCTTGGAATCCAGTGGTTGGAGCACGCCGCCTACAATGGAAACCACTATGCATCCTACCGTCTGGGCAAAGAATATCTGAAAGGCGAATCGGTAAGAAGGGATATCCGCAAGGCCATGGATCACATCTACACATCCGCCCAGGCTGGAAATCCTCATGCGCAGTATCTGCTGGGGAAGCTACTGCTCCAAGGCAAGGTGATTGAGCAGGACAAGGATGCGGGTATCCAATGGCTAACCCAGGCGGCGGAGCAGGGACACAGCTATGCGCAGTGCCTTCTGGAAAGGCAAAGGGCTTCGATAGCGTCGGAGGTTTTCCTTGCGGTGACGAGGCTGCTCCACCACATGGCGAACGTCTTTCAGGACAAGTCCCTGCCGCAGAGCGGCACAGGGCTCATCCATGCCGACCGCAAACTCCGTGAACAACTGCGAGAGAAGCGCCTCGCCCATGGTCACAAGGAGAATGACCATGAGGAACAGCAATATGGCGGTTGGAATATGACCATGAGGTAGAGGTTATGCCTACGTTTTGATGCCGGGGTCAAAAGGGTATTTTGAAATTGACGGTTGTGCATGGTACACAAAATCAGGCCCAACTTCAGCCTGCTTTGGCCGGCATTTGAGGCTTAATTTCGAACCATTTTTGTGCATATCAACATTTCAAAATCTAAAAACGTCCTTTTGACCCCAACCTCACGTTTTATCACAGACCACGTTGTTGCTTTCGTAGAATATTCTCTGGCATCCAATCTTTTGTTGGCTTTCTGTTTGCTCTTCCGCTATTGTGTGTTTGCAAAAATCAAAATGGAGGAGTGTGACAACTGATGGTCAGCGATGCCAACATTGCGGTGCATGAAATGCGATGCAAATCAAAGAATAAAACCCCTGGGAGGTGAAAGCAAATGGCAAAACGCAGAGCAAATGGAGAAGGTAGTATCCGCAAACGGTCTGACGGAAGATGGGAAGGGCGGTATACGGCAGGCTATGATCCTGAGACTGGAAAACGTATCGTAAAAAGTGTTCTTGGTAAAACGCAGGCAGAGGTAAAGGAAAAACTCCGGAAAGCTCTGGAGGAAACCCGTGAATTGGATATTATCCGCTCAGATGACTACACCGTGGGAGAGTGGGTGCAGACATGGTTTGAACTATACTCCAAACCCAATGTCCGGCCTTCCACAGCAGCGTATTACCGGCGGTTCATCGACTGCCACGTCATTCCATACATCGGACACATCAAACTGAACAAGTTGACTGCCAGGGACATTCAAAAACTCTATAACGACCTGAAAGACCATGGTCGGGTACGAGAGGTTCTGAAAGCGAAGAAACCTGGTCTGAGCAGTTCCTATGTGCGTGGACTTCACATGATGCTCCACAACTGTTTTGAACGTGCCAGAAAAGAACGGCTCATCATGCGCAATCCCACCGAAGACTGCATCATACCCAAAATAGAGAAAAAGGAAATGAAAATTCTTCGGCAGGAAGATATCGGTGCGTACCTCAAGGCAGCCGATGCCCGTGGAATGCTTCCCATGTTCTTTCTGGAACTGACCAGCGGTCTACGAAAGGGGGAACTGGTGGCTCTGCTCTGGAGTGACCTGGATATTGAGCACAAAACGCTGTCAGTGTCCAAACAGGCGGTTCGTGCCGAGGGCGGTGCTATCAAGGTGTCACGGCCCAAGACAGCGACATCTGTCCGAAAAATCTCCATCCCCCAGGAAGCAGTGGACTTGCTGGTACAGGAGCATAAGAAGCATCCGGACAATCCCTATATGTTCCCTTCCCCCAAGACCGGAGAGATGTGGTTCCCCGATTCCGTGGTCAACCTTCATAGAAAGATCCTGAAAGACGCAGGTCTGGAACAACTTCGTTTCCACGATCTCAGACACACCTTCGCGACCATGGCGCTTCAAAACGGTGTCGATGTAAAAACAGTATCCAGTATGCTGGGCCACTACGACGCAGGCTTCACCCTGAGCGTCTACGCCCATGCCACCGACAGAATGCAGGAAGAGGCCGCGGAAAAGATGGGCAGTTTCATGGTACAGTCCATGTAAACCCTCCCCACAGAAGCAGAGAAAGCACCGGAAAACTCCGGTGCTTTCTGCGTTTCGCTCCCGTGTGGGTCAAACGCGGGGCTTGCGCATGTGCTCAGACTATTTCAATTTCAAAAAATTGATTCGTAATCAGCGCATTGTGGGTCAAGCACAGAAAATGAGGGGCAGAAAACAAGAACATTTTAGAACGAAAAGCACCCGAAAACCGCCGTTTTCGGGTGCTTTTGGAGCTGGAAATCAGACTCGAACTGACGACCTGCTGATTACGAATCAGCTGCTCTACCGACTGAGCTATTCCAGCTTATCAACTTGTACGCGGGGTGATATAGAAATTACGAATCAGCTGCTCTACCGACTGAGCTACACCAGCATGTCACTTCGGACAGTGGCAATCATATCATATTTTTCCCTAACCGTCAACACCATTTTCTCGATTGTTCCATACAGTATTCGCCGCCTTTGTATATTACGTTTTGTATTTTGCAAGATATCTTTTATTTTTATTTCTCTATTTTGTCATCTTTACAAAAATTTCGCAAGTTTTCTCCAAAAATAAAGGATAAATATCACTGATTCTATTTCTCGTTTTTCAGCGTTTTCCCCTGTTTTTTCTATCCCCAGCTTTTTCATGCCCGTTTATTTTATTTACATAACTTTTTTGATAAAATTCTTCTACAAGAAGTTATTCACATTCTCCACAATGTTTTCCACATTTTTAACCCCTTTATTTTCTACATTTACCCTGCCGCCTCAAATTTTGTACAGCTGTTTTTTGCACATAAATAACCTTCTTATCCAATTTACATAATATATTTCTACTTTAAAATTCTCCACTTTCATTTTTAATTTATTGAGGCACCGCTCGTTTTGCGATACTATTTTACTATGCTTTCAAAAAAAGCAAGTTCTGGCACTTTACATGCAAAAACGCAAACTATCAACATACACTTTTCACCTTTTTAAGTCAGGACGCTGCCGTGTAACCAGGGTTAATCCACAAGAATCAAATTGCGGTAAAAGGCCCCTCTGTTATAGGTTAATCCTACAACAGAGGGGCCTCTTACCTAAAAGTCAGAACAGATATGTGCACTTTGGTCCGATAACATTTTGTGATGAGAAACAAACGTCCGGGTTCAGCGGCTCGCCGCAGGCGTTCCTCTCCCCTTTGCGCCCGTTCTTCTTGAGGGTTTCATTTTCAATCCGCGATATCCCTGGTGGCATAGGCATTCAGTTCCATGCCCGCCGTATGGCCCGCCAGGTACTCATAGTACCCCTGCGCACCAATCATAGCGCCGTTATCGCCGCACAGCCGCAGCGGCGGCAGGTACAGCTTGCAGCTCTGCTCAGCGCAGGCTCGCTCCAGATCGCCCCGGATGATAGAGTTGGCCGCCACGCCGCCGGCCGCCGCAATGATCTTCCGGCCAGTCTGCCGGGCCGCTTCCATGGCCCGGGGAACCAGCGTGTCGCTGACAGCCTGAGCAAAATCCCGGGCCAGGGCCGCCCGGGCCAGGGGCTCCCCCACCTGCTCGGCGTGGTGGGCCAGGTTCACCACCGCCGTTTTCAGGCCGGAAAAGCTCATATCCAGCGGCGCGCCATCCACATGGGCATGGGGCAGCTTGTACACGCCGCCCTTGGATCTCTGGGCCAGTTCATCCAGGGGCTTCCCGCCGGGATAGGGCAGGCCCAGTACACGGGCCGCCTTGTCAAAGCACTCACCCGCCGCGTCATCCCGGGTAGCACCCAAGATGACCATATCTGTATAATCCCGCACATCCACGATCAGCGTGTTGCCGCCGGAGATGGCCAAGGCCAGGAACGGCGGCTCCAGTTCCGGAAACGCCAGATAGTTGGCGGCAATATGTCCCCGGACATGGTGGACCGGGATCAAAGGCACATTCAGCGCATAAGCCACGGATTTGGCAAAGCTGAGCCCCACCAGCACCGCGCCAATCAATCCCGGCGCGTACGTCACCGCCACGGCGTCGATATCCGCCCGGGTACAACCGGCGTCCCGCAGAGCCTGTTCCGTCAGGCCCGCAATCGCCTCCACATGCTTCCGGGAGGCGATCTCCGGCACCACGCCGCCGTACAGGGCGTGCATGTCCGCCTGGGAGGCAATGGCATCGGACAGGACCTTGCGGCCGTCCTCCACCACCGCGACGGCAGTCTCGTCGCAGGAGGATTCAAAAGCCAAGATTTTCATTCTGTCACTTCTTTCTCTTACTGCTGCCAGGGCACTTTGGCCCCCGGCGCCGCGTCCGGGTCATAGGGGATGCGAACGTATTTGCGGAATTTATCCGCCGCGAAAGTGTTCTCATACACAAAGCGATGCTCCCGCATCAGCGCCGCCTCGTCTACTTCTGCGGCGGCCAGATACAGCGTCTTGTAGTGGACGCCGAACATCTCCGTGTCGTAGCCAGCGGTCCGCAGGCCGTTGCGGGCGTAAAATCCCAGCCGCCGCTCCGCCATGGCCGGATCGGGGGCGTCTGCGGGAGACTCACTCTCGCCGAAGATCACGGTATCTCCTTCTGCCTCCCGGAGCTTCTGTAAAATTACAGAACCCAGGCCGCCGTTGCGGCACTTTGGGGAGACGCACAGGTAGTCCAGCAGCGCCCAGCCGGGATGGCCCAGCCACAAAAAGGCCTCGCCCACGATGTCGTCTCCGTCAAAGAGGCACCAGGGCCTGTACCAGCCCTCCGCCCACATCCGCTCCATGTTCCGCAAAGGCTTCAGCTCCGCCGCCGGGAAAGCCTCTTTCAAATCCCGGTCATAGACCGTCCGCAGCTGTTCCAGTGACGGTATCCGCAGTTCCATCAGTCTTAAACTCCCTTGTCATAATGATGGCATCCTCCTTGGGATGCTCGTAGTAGTTTTTCCGCCGTCCCGTGCTGCGGAAGCCCCGGCTTCCATACAGGGCGATGGCGTCATAATTGGACGCCCGGACCTCCAGCGTCAGGAACGCCAAATGGTTTCCCTGGGCAAAGTCCAGAAACACCTGCAAAAGCTTTCCCGCGATTCCCTGCTTCCGGCACTCCGGCCGGACCGCGATATTGGTGATGTAGCCCTCGTCCAGCACCACCTGCAAACCCGCGTAGCCCACTACCCGGTCATTGTCATCCAGCGCAACCAGGAAGGCAGAGAGCAGATTGTCCAACTCCTCCGCCAGCATATTCCGGGACCAGGGCGTGGAGAAGCAGATGCGCTCCAGCTCCGCCACCTCATCCAGATGGTCCGCGTTCATGGGCACGATGCGCACATGCATCCTTGTATCCATGTTTCTATCCAACCTTTCTTTCAGTTTCTCGGCCGGTGGTCCGGCTGTACAGGGCCACGCCCGCGATGATGACCGCGCCGCCCAAAAGCGTCAGCAGTCCCGGCCGCTCGCCGAACAAAGCCAGTCCCCACACGGAGGCAAACACCGGCTCCAGCAGTTTGGCCGTAGAGATAAAGGCGGGCGGCAGATATTTCAGTCCCCAGCTGAACACGCTGTGGCCCAGGAGGGTACAGAACACCGCCATGCCAAGGGCTGTCAGGACATTCTCCGCGCCGTAGCCAGCCAGCGGCAGGCCACTGAAAAGTGCGATGACCAGCACCGTCAGCGCCGCCGAACAGTATACCAGAAATGTGTAAACCGTGGTAGAGATATTTTTCCGGCACACAGTGCCGATCATGGTGTACACCGCCATGCACAGGGCGCCGGACAGGGCGATGATATCTCCCCGCACCGCGTCCGGCCCGACTGCCGTGTCCGCCATGGCGATGACAACGCTGCCGCCGAAGGCCAGCGCCACCGCCAGCCAGGCCCGCCCCGACAGGCGCTGCCGCAGGACCAGCACGGTGCCCAGGGCCACGAACAGCACCTCCGTGTCCACCAGCACCACCGACGAGGCGATGGAGGTGTACCGCAGGGATTCAAAATACGCTGCGAAGTGCAAGCCCAGAAAGGCGCCGCTGGCAAGGCACAGCAGCACCTCCCGCCGGGCCAGTGCCCGCAGCTCCTCCCGGTGGCGGAGAAGGGTATACGGCGCCAGCAGCGCCGCCGCCATGCCCACCCGGTACAGCACCAGGATCAGAGACGGTGCCGTGGACCAGCGGACGAGCACGGCGGACAGGGACACCCCCGCCACGCCCAGGAGAACAGCCAGCCGTTTCATCCCTTGGCCTCCAGCCAGTTTTTGCCCCAGTGGGCGTCGGCGGTCAGGGGGACGGACAGACGGACCACGTTCTCCATCTCCTCCGTCAGCAGCTTAGCGACGGTCTCCGCCTCGCTTTCCGGGCACTCCACGATCAGCTCGTCGTGAACCTGGAGCACCAGGCGGGCCCGGAGGTTCTCGGCTTTCAGCCGCCTATGGACCGCCACCATGGCCAGCTTCATGACATCCGCCGCCGTGCCCTGGATGGGCATGTTCAGCGCCACCCGCTCCCCAAAGGAGCGCATGTTGAAGTTGGAGGATTTCAGCTCCGGCAGGTCCCGGCGGCGGTGGAACAGCGTCTCCACATAGCCCGCCGCCTTGGCCTTCTCCACCACCTCGTCCATGTACTTCCGGACCCCGGGGAAGGTGGCGAAGTAGGCCTCCATATACGCCTTGGCCTCCGCCACGCTGACGCCGATGTCCTGGGACAGGGAGAAGGCGGAGATGCCGTAGACGATGCCGAAGTTGACCGCCTTGGCGCTGCGGCGCATCTCGTGGGTCACGTCCTTCCGGGCCACATGGAACACCTTGGCCGCCGTCTCGGCGTGGAAGTCGCCTCCCGCCAGGAAGGATTCCCGCATGGTCTCGTCCCCGGCGATGTGGGCCAACAGCCGCAGCTCGATCTGGGAGTAGTCCGCATCCACCAGAACGCAGCCGTCGGCTGGTACGAACATCCGCCGAATCTCGCTGCCCAGGTCGGTGCGGGTGGGAATGTTCTGGAGATTCGGCTCCGTGGAGCTGAGCCGCCCGGTGGCAGTCACTGTCATCTGGAAGGAAGTGTGGACCCGGCCGTCGGGGTCGATGGCCTTCAGCAGGCCGTCGGCATAGGTGGATTTTAATTTCGCGTACTGGCGGTATTCCAGCGCCGCGTTGACAATGGGGTACTCATAGCGCAGCTTTTCCAGCACGTCCGCGTTGGTGGACCAGCCGGTCTTTGTCTTTTTGCCATGGGGCAGGCCCAGCTTGCCGAACAAAATCTCGCCCAGCTGCTTGGGGGAATTGATGTTGAAGGTCTCCCCCGCCATGTCGTAGATGGCCTTCTCCTGCTCCGTGATGCGGGCGGACAGCGCCTCGCCGAAGTCCGACAAGGCCCGGGCGTCCACCCGGCAGCCCGCCAGCTCCATCTCCGCCAGCACCCGGCACAGCGGCAGCTCGGCGGTCTGGTACAGCTCCCACATGTCCAGTTCTTTCAGCTTCGGCAGCAGCGTCCCATACAGGGCCTCCACCGCCGCGGCATAGCTGTCAAAGGACGCCTCCGCCTGAGCGGTGTCCCCCAGCAGGGAGAAGGCGTCAGGGTCCAGGTACAGGGGCTTTGGCAGTTCCTCATTATAATAGGCCACAAACAGCCGGCCCAGATCATAGCTGCCCGCCGTGGCGTCCAGCAGGTAGGCCGCCAGCGCCGTGTCGAACACAAAGCCGTCGGCGGGCAGGCCGTTTTCCAGCAGCGTCCGCATCAGGTCCTTCACATTGTGGGACACCTTTTTGATTTCTTCGGAAAACAGGGCTTTCAGCAGGCTGTTCCAGTCTCCGGAGAATTTCTCGAAAAACAGCTCCGCCGTCAGGACGGTATCCTCTCCGGTGCGGCACACCACCGTGATGCCCGTCAGGTCCGGCAAGGCCAGCAGGGACACATGGTCTGCCGTCCGCCAGATGTTCAACAGCTCTTCCGCCCTGACCTGGTCCTTTACCTGCTCCACGGCCGCGGTGAATTCCGCCCGCGCCGTCTCCCGGGCAGCGGTCTCTGCCGCCGTCAGGCCGAATTTCTCAATGAGCTTGGTGAATTCCAGCCGCAGAAACAGCGGGTACGCCTCCGGGCCGGGCTTTTGCACCAGATTCTCCTCCGGCCGAAAGACCAGCGGCGCGTCGGTGACGATGGTGGCCAGCCAGTAGGAGTGGCGGGCCGCCTCCTCCCCCGCCGCCAGCTTTTTCAGGGCCGCGGGCTTGGCCTCGATGTCCGGCATTTTTTCATACAGGGCGTCGATGCTCTCATATTTCTGAATCAGGTCCATGGCGGTCTTTTCCCCGATGCCCGGCACGCCGGGGATGTTGTCGGAGGTATCGCCCATCAGGGCCTTCAGGTCGATCATGTGGATAGGCTCGAAGCCGTACTGCTCCCGGAAGGCGTCCGGCGTCATGTCCTTGGTGGTGGTCTGGCCCATGCGGGTGGACACCAGCTTCACCTTGGTGTGGTCCGTGATCAATTGCAGACTGTCCTTGTCTCCCGTGACCACCACGCACTCCCAGCCCGCCGCCTCGCACTTGCGGGAGATGGTGCCGATCAGGTCGTCGGCCTCCCAGCCCTCCAGCTCGTAGCGGGGGATGTTCAGGGCGTCCAGCACCTCTTTCAGCACCGGCACCTGCATCCGCAGCTCCTCCGGCATGGGCTTCCGGGTGGCCTTGTAGGCCTCATCCGCCGTGTGGCGGAAGGTGGGGGCGTGAACGTCAAAGGTGACGCAGACTGCGTCCGGCGTCTCCTCCCCCTCCAGCCGCAGGAGGGTGGTCAGAAAGCCGAAAATGGCGTGGGTGTACAGCCCGTCCCGTGTGGACAGGGGCCGAATGCCGTAATAGGCCCGGTTGATGATGGAATTGCCGTCAATGACCATGAGCTTCATGGGGATACCTCCGGGAGTGATTTCATAGATTGAAATAGTATATCCCAATTTTTTCGTTTTCGCAACGGCAGAACCGGAAAAGAAACGCGCCGGAGGCCTCCCTCCGGCGCGCGGTGCTCTGTTTTAATCCTGTTTGACGAACTTGTCCGCCGTGGCCCGACACAGGGGACATACGAAGTCCTTGGGCAGGGTCTCGCTCTCATAGACATATCCGCAGACGGAGCAGCGGAAGCCGTTGCCCTCCATGGTCCGGAACACCGTAGCGGTGGGAGGCGTGGCCTTGCCCCGGGCGGTGTAGGCCTTCAGGGTCAGCACATTGCCCGTGCCCAGGACCTCCGCCTCCGTGGCCTGTCCCACAAAGAGGATATAGCTGCCGATCTCCAGTTTGTCCACCACCTTGCAGGAGATGCGGGAGACCATGTTCTCCTTCAGATAGGGATTGCCGGCGCCGTCGGTCTGGACGTCCCGGCCCTCGAATTTATCAACTACCCGGCCGGACTTGTAGCCGAAGGCGTTCACCAGCTCCTCGGGCGCGTCCTCCGCCAGCAGCGTCACACAGAAGCTGCCCGCCGCCTGGACGGCCTTGCAGGTCTCGTGGTCCTTGTTCACCGCCACCGTGAATTTCGGCGGGAACGAGGAAGTCACCTGATGGAAGGAGTTGACGATGCAGCCATGCCGCTTGCCGTCCGCCGCGGCGGAGAGCAGGCAGAGGGAATAATCCAATTTCTCATAAGCTCTGGAATTCATAAATGACTCCTTTCTTGCAGCACCCGCTGCCTTGAAATAGTTATATAAATTATACCATATATCTCTATTTTATTCCGTTGCATCTATCACACCACAAAAAACAAAATTTTTCTTCTCTTTTTGTGGACAAATGCACACATTTGGCGTATACTCTTCGTAAGCCCAATATTATTTTATTTTATGTCTTTCATAAGAAAAATTGATATTAGGATTTTCTGAAAGAAGGAGTGGTTTTATGTCTGAGAGCTATGCTGGCAAAATCAACCGGAAGCTGCTGAAAAAGCGGCGCATCATCAATGCGGCCGCCGGGCGGGAACCGGCGGATCTGGTTCTGAAAAACGCCACCTACGTCAATGTGTTTTCCAACGAGCTGTGCCATGCGGACATTGCCGTGGCCGAAGGCCTGATCGTAGGCATGGGGACCTACTCCGGCAAAGTGGAGGCGGACATGACGGGCAAGATCGTCCTGCCCGGCTTTCTGGACGCCCACATCCATCTGGAGAGCTCCCTGGTCAGCCCCAAGGAGTTCGTGAAGGCGGTCCTGCCCCACGGCACCACCACCGTCATTACCGACCCCCACGAGATCGCCAACGTCATGGGCACCGACGGCATTGAGTACATGCTCCAGGCCACGGAAGATCTGCCGGTTGACGTGCGGTTCATGCTGCCCTCCTGCGTCCCGGCCACGCCCCTGGACGAGTCCGGAGCGGTGCTGGACTACCGGGCCATCGACTCCTTCTATGACCATCCCCGGGTCCAGGGGCTGGCGGAGATGATGAACTTCGTGGGCATCATCGCGGGAGACGACCAGCCGGTGGAGAAGATCGTGGCGGCCCAGGCCCATCACAAGAAGATCGACGGCCATGCCCCGGACCTGGTGGGCAACGACCTGAACGCCTACATCGCCGCAGGCGTCTACTCCGACCACGAGTGCCACGACCTGAACGACGCCATCGCCAAGCTGGAGCGGGGCCAGTTCATCATGATCCGGGAGGGCACCGCCGCCCGGAACCTGGAAGCTCTGCTCCCCCTGCTGTGTGACAAGTACTCTGAGCGCTGCATGTTCTGCACCGACGACAAGCACCCCAACGACCTGCTGGAAAAGGGCCACATCGACTACATCGTGAAGAAGGCCATCGGCCTGGGCGCGGACCCCATCACCGCTGTGAAGGTGGCCTGCCACAACGCCGCCCGGTATTTCCTGCTGAACAACCGGGGAGCCATCGCGCCGGGGTATCTGGGCGATTTCGTGGTCATTGACAACTTCCAGGACTTCAACATCGAAAAGGTCTACAAAAAGGGCGAGCTGATGGTGGAAAACGGTGTTGTGAAGGAGTTCCAAACACCGGAGATCGAGCAGTATCTGGTGGATCGGGCCCACAGCACCTTCCACGTGGGCACCCTGACGGCGGAGGACTTCACAGAGCACCGCCCCCGGGGCATCATCGGCATGGTGAACGGCGAGATCACCACCACCGACGCCGGGTACTCCGACCGCATCGACGTGGAGTACGATGTGCTGAAGATCGCCGTGGTGGAGCGCCACAAGAACACCCACCACATCGGCATCGGCTTCCTCCAGGGCTACGGTCTGAAATCCGGCGCCGTGGCAACGTCCATCTCCCACGACTCCCACAACATCATCGTGGTGGGCACCAGTGAGGCCGACATGGCTGCCGCGGTCAACCGGGTGGTGGAGCTGAACGGCGGCATCGTGGTCTGGGACGGCGGACAGCCCATTGCGGAGGTCCCCCTGGCCATTGCGGGCATTATGAGCGACGAGCCGCTGGTGGATGTCAACGAAAAGCTGGAGACCGCCAAGGAAAAGGCCTTTGAGCTGGGCGTCAGCCGGGGCATCGACCCGTTCATGACGCTGAGCTTCATGGCATTGCCGGTGATTCCCTCTCTGCGCATCACCACCAGAGGCGTGTTCGACGTGAACAGCCAGAGCTACGTATAAGAAAGGGCCCGGAGGCAATGCCTCCGGGCCATCGGTTCTTCTGAGCTTCTTATTCTGTGGGGCTGGCGACGAGGAACAGCATGTCGCTGCCGCCTTCCTCCTCGGGGAACGCGCCGTACATCGTGAAGTTATACATCAGGCGCTCGGCGGGATAGACGCCATAGCCGTCCTGGTTGTGGTCGGTGGTATCATAGGAATCCGCCACCAGGAACACATCGTCCTGCTGGGTCTCCGTTCCCATGGTATCATAGCCGATGATGATCTGCCAGTGGCCGCCCCAGTCGTTCCAGCAGATCATAACGGGCTTGCCCTCTGCCAGCCAGTTCTGGATGTTCTCCATCCAGATGCCGTCCGGATAGTCGGCCGTTGTCTCTATATCAAAACCGCCTACGCCGTTGAAGATGTCCACAGCCTGGTTCAGCGTGGTCCCGGGATAGCCCTCCAGCTCCGTGCCGTCCAGGGAGTGGCGCAGCTCGGCCAGGGTCTCCTCGTTCCAGTCGCCCAGCTTGTCGTACCACTCCAGCACCATCAGGGCCGCGGTGACGCCGCAGGCCCACTCGCTGGTCTGCTGCTGGGTCTTGAAGTTGTGGAGGACCGTCAGGGTATCCGTGGACTCCATGTTGTAAACATCCGGGTGGGCGAAGTAAGGAGAATCCGCATGGTCTCCCTCCCGCTCCACAGAGTCCGCGCCGTCCTCCGGGGACAGGTCCGTGGCATAGGGGATTTTCATCTCATCGCTGAAATTTTCAGCAGTCGCGGTGGTATTGGTGTTTTCCGTGCTCTCGGCGTTGTCAGCCGGTGTGTCATTGGCGCAGCCGGACAAAAGTCCAAGCACCAGCAGGATGGTGAGCGCCAGGGTGACTGTTTTTTTCATTGTCGATCTCCTTTTCGGGGTGTGTCCCCGTATCCGATTTCGTATGCGTTCGCACACGTTGGAATTATTATAGGGGACAGGCCCCCTGGCCGCAATGCATGGAGTAAAAGAAAAAAGCAGGGCGAAAAACCTGCTTTTTTATCGCTTCTTCCTAATTTTCCCACATTCGACGTGCTTCACCCGTTTTCCACGGTGATCTGGCAGACCTGCATAGCCGCCAGGGCGTTCCGGTGGCTCTCCGGCGTCACGCCAGCGCAACAGACGGCGTCCACCGCGATCTCCGCTTCCGGCAGAAACGCCTTTGCCAGCAGGGCGTTGGAGATCACGCAGATATCCGTGCACAGGCCGATGAAGGTGATCTTTTCCACTGGCTCCTGCTCCGCCGCCAGAATCCGCCCCAGCTCACGGCTGCCGAAGGTGGGCTTGTCGACCACGGTGCGGTCAACAGTATATTCCGTCAACTGGTCGATGATCTCCCAGCCCTCCGTGCCCCGGATGCAGTGGGGCACCGGCAGCTTTTTCCCCTCCTGGGTGTCCAGATAGTTCTCCTCATGGGTATCCCGGGTAAAGAGAACGGTCTCTCCCTGATTGATACCGTCCACAACGCGCCCCACCACACAGGGCACGATGTCCTTTGCCTCCGCCGTGCCCAGAGCGCCACTGACGAAGTCGTTCTGCATGTCCACTACCACTAAAATTTTCATAGCTCGATCTCCTGTTCCGTTTCATGTGCTATTGGAACACCGGCCCCTCAAACACATCTCCGCGCCGGTCCCGTGCAATCTGATTGCAGGGCACTCCCCTGCTCTACATCGTCTCGCAGGAATGCCTGATGGATAGCGTTCAGCACCCGCTTTTTATCCCCGCTCCACAGGGGCGCCAGCAGGTCCCGTTTGGCGCCGTCCCCGGTGAGCCGGTGGATGACCATTTCCCGGGGAATGTGCCGCACGCAGTCCTCCAGGGCGGCGATGTAGCTCTCCAGGTCCATGACCTGAACTTTTCCCGCCCGCCAGTCTGTCGCCAGGTCCGTTCCCCGCAGGACGTGGAGCAGATGAAACTTGACGCCGTCCGCGCCGCTTTGGCCAATATATTGCGCAGTTTCTGCCATCATCTGCGGCGATTCTCCCGGCAGCCCCAGAATCTGATGGGCGATCACTGTGATGCCCGCCGCCTTCAGCCGCCGGACTGCGTCCTCATAGACCGGCAAATCATATCCCCGCCGGATATAGGCCGCCGAGGCGGGATGGATGGTCTGCAATCCCAGTTCCACCCACACCGGTTTGATTCGATTCAGTTCCGCCAGCAAACTCAGAATATTCTCCGGCAGGCAGTCCGGCCGGGTGGCGATGGACAAAATCACCACATCCCCCGGCGCCATGGCTTCGGTGTACAGCTCCCTCAGCCGCTCCGCCGGAGCGTAGGTATTCGTGAAAGATTGGAAATAGGCGATGTATTTCACGCCCGTTCCCGCCTTGGCCGCGACTCTCCGTCGGGCCGCCTCCAGCTGTGTCCGAATACCCCCGGTCTCCGCGAAGGCGCCGGCTCCGTCGCAGAAGATGCAGCCCCGGTCTCCCAGGGTCCCGTCCCGGTTGGGGCAGGTGCAGCCGGAGGACAGTGCCAGCTTATAGACCTTGCAGCCGTAAGCCGCTTTTAAATTGTCGTTCAGCCGGTTCCAGTACATGGGGCGCCTCCTAATTGTGTTCTCTACCATCAAAGCAGAAAACCGCCAAAATTGCAAGGCATTCGTCCAATTTTGAAAAAAGGTCTTTCTCTGGAGCTTTTCCTGGGGTATAATGGCTGACGGAATGTGATTTCCCTGAAGGAGGCAATGTTTTATGATCACTATGGCACAGCGTATTGAAGCTCTGCGGACCGAGCGCGGCCTGAGCCGCCCCGCTCTGTCCGCCGTGCTGGGATTCCCGAAAACGGCTGTGGAGAAATTTGAGACTGGCCGCCAGACGCCAACCCAGGACCAGCAGGACAAGCTGGCGTCCTACTTCGGCGTCTCCCTCTTCTACCTGCGGGGTGAGAGCGACGATCCCACCCGGATGGAAAGCTGGCTGAACACTGGCTATGTGGAGGAGGAACCCGCCCCCAGGCCCGTTCCCCGTCCGGCGGCTCCCAAGATCGTCGCCCAGTCCTCTGCCGCCGGCCAGAACGACAGCAATATGTTCAGTGCCTTTATGAAGAGCAAGTCCTTCCAGGACCTGCTGCGCGCCACTGTACTGGACGTGCTGCGCTCTCCGGAGGGCCAGGAGCTGATCGCCAAGGCCGTCCGGAAGGAAGTCGGCCGCCGGTAAAGCCTGGCTGAACCTCAAATTTTTTTGGCAAAAAGGACCCGTCCGGAAATTCCGGACGGGTCCTTTTGCGCATGATGTGGATTGAAAAGCCAAATCAGTTCTTGGTGTGGATGGCGCGCTTCTCGACGTTCAGAGCCGCCTCACGCATGGTCTCGGTGACGGTGGGATGGCTGTGGATCGTGGAAATTAGCTCGTCCACGGTGGCCTCCAGACGGATGGCCAGGGCACCCTCGCAAATCAAATCGGTGGCACGGGGCCCGATGATGTGCATGCCCAGAACTTCCTTGTACTTCTTGTCGGCGATGATCTTCACCAGACCCTCGCCGCCGTTCAAAATCAGAGCTTTGCCGTTGGCGCTCATGGGGAACTTGCCGACCACGTAGTCGATGCCCTTGGCCTTCGCCTGCTCCTCGGTCAGACCCACGGAAGCCGCCTCGGGCTCCATGTACACGCAGGTGGGGTTGGTCTTCTCGTCGTAGACGGCGGGGATGCCCATGATATTCTCAGCGGCCACTTCGCCCATGGCGGAAGCGGTGTGGGCCAGCTGGGCCTTGCCAAAGACGCAGTCGCCGATGGCGTACACGCCGGGGACATTGGTCTCCATCTTATCGTTGACGATGATGCGGCCGCGGTCGTTGTTCACTCCACCAGCTTCCAGGTTCAGGGAAGCGGTGTTGGCACGGCGGCCGATGGCCACCAGGACCTTCTCAGCCTCGAAGGAGACCGTCTCGCCGGCCTTGTTCTTGCAGACCACCTTAGCGCCCACGGGAGAGGACTCCACGGACTGCACGGGGCACTCCAGGTTGAAGTCCATGCCCATCTTCTTCATGTGGGCAACGCCGATGGCGGTCAGGTCGCCGTCCAGCATGGGCAGCATGTGGTCCAGAGCCTCGACAACGGTGATCTTGGTGCCGAAGGCCGCGTAGGCGCAGGCCAGCTCCAGGCCAATGACGCCGCCGCCGATGACGACCATGCTCTTGGGCAGGGTCTCCAGGCTCAGGGCGCCGGTGGAGTCGATGCAGTTGGGGTTCTCCTTCAGGCCGGGAATGGGAGGCTGGCTGTTGACAGAGCCGGTGGCCAGGATGATAGCATCGGCGGTCATCTCCTCGGTGGTGCCGTCAGGCTTCTTGACAGACAGCTTGCCGGGAGCCACGAAGCTGGCCTCGCCGTCGATCTTGGAAACCTTGTTCAGCTTGAACAGGCCGGCAATGCCGCTGGTCAGCTGCTTGGAGATGGCATTCTTGTGGGCGATGACCTGGGGGAAGTCCACTGTAACACCCTCGACCTTCACGCCGATATCGGCGCCCTGGTCCTTGATCTGGGAGATCAGCTCAGCGGAGTGCAGCAGGCACTTGGTGGGGATGCAGCCCACGTTCAGGCAAGTGCCGCCCAGGTGCTCCTTCTCAATGACAGTCACCTTGGCACCCAGCTGTGCGGCACGGATTGCGGCCACATAGCCGCCAGGGCCGCCGCCAACCACCAGCACGGTCTTAGGACCGGCGGCGGGAGCCGCGGGTGCCGCAGCAGGAGCAGCAACGGGAGCTGCGGGGGCAGGCTCAGCAGCGGGGGCGGCAGCAGGAGCCGCGCCGGGAACAGCCTCGCCGGGCTGGCCGATATAGGCGATGACGCTCTTGCAGTCAGCGGTCTCGCCCTCGGGCAGCAGAATCTTCAGCAGGACGCCGTCAGCGTCGGCCTCCACATCGTTGGTCAGCTTATCGGTGGCCACGGAGAACAGCACGTCGCCCTTCTTGACGGGCTCGCCCTCCTTGATCTTCCACTCTTCGATGGTGCCTTCGGTCATGGTCAGACCCAGCTTCGGCATCAAAACTTCAGTAGCCATGATTGTATGTCCTTCTTTCCGTTAACTTATCCAAAAGTCCTCTTGAAATCAGGCTCTCGGTTGTCAGGATTGTCAAATATTGAACAAATATCGGGGAAATGGAACCCGGCAAAGGCCGGGTTCCATTCTCTTTCAGGGAATCACACCAGGAGCATATAGGGGTTTTCCAGCAGCTCGCAGATTCGCTTGAGGAACTTGGAGGCCATGACGCCGTCGATGACGCGGTGGTCGGCGGTCAGGCACAGGTTCATCATGGGACGAATCACGATCTGGCCGTCACGCACAACGGGAGTGTCCACCATATCGCACACGCCCAGGATCGCCAGCTCGGGCTGGTTGATGATGGGGGAGAAATTGGTGATGCCGTAGGGGCCCAGGCTGGAGATAGTGAAGGTGCCGCCGGTCATATCCTCCATGGCGATCTTGCCGGAGCGGGTAGCGGCAATCAGGTCCTCGGTCTCCTTTGCGATCTGAGCCAGGGACTTCTCCTCGCAGTTCTTCACGTTGGGGACGATCAGGCCGTCGCCCTTGGCAACCGCCAGGCCCATGTTCACATGGATGTGACGGGTCAGCATATTGTTGGAGAAGCTGGCGTTGATATCGGGGAACTCGGTCAGAGCCTTGGCGACCACCTTCATCAGGATGTGGTTGTAGGTCAGCTTGATGCCCTGTTCCTTCAGACCGTCCTTCAGCTTGGCGCGCAGGTCCTTCATCGCCGTGACATCTACAGGATGGGTGTAGGTGACGCGCGGAGAGGTGGTCCAGGAGGCGGACATGTTGGCGGCGATGCTGCGGCGCAGCGGGTTCACCTTCACGGGAGGCAGGTCGTTGCTGCCCTGTGCGGGAGCGGGAGCGGCGGCAGCGGCAGGGGCTGCGGCGGCCTCGGTGGGCGCGGTCTTGCCGGCGGCGGCCAGCACGTCGGCCTTCATCACGCGGCCCTGGACGTCCAGCTTGCTGACGTCCACGCCCAGCTCGGCGGCCAGCTTGGCGGCCATGGGACTGGTCTTGGGACCGGCCACGAAGCTCTCCACGTCCCTGGCGACGATGATGCCGTTGGGGCCGGTAGCGGGGATGGCCGCCAGGTCGTAGCCCTTCTCCTTGGCCAGCTTCTTGGCATAGGGCGTGGCCAGCACGTACTCGCCGGCGGCGCGGGCCACGGGAGCGGCAGCAGGGGCAGCGGCAGCCGCAGGGGCGGCAGCGGGAGCTGCCTCAGCGGCGGGAGCGGCAGCCGCAGGAGCGGCGCCGGCGCCGGGGATCGCCTCGCCGGGTTGGCCGATCCAGGCGATGACGCTCTTGCACTCGGCGGTCTCGCCCTCGGGCAGCAGGATCTTCAGCAGAGTGCCGTCGGTGTCGCACTCCACGTCGTTGGTCAGCTTATCAGTCGCGACAGAGAACAGCACGTCGCCGGCTTTAACGGTGTCGCCCTCTTTGAATTTCCATTCTTCAATGGTGCCCTCGGTCATGGTCAGACCGAGCTTGGGCATCAATACTTCAGTTGCCATATTTGAAAATCTCCTTCTCAACAGGCATTAAAACATGCCCTTGATGCCCTTGACCAGGTCCTCCGGGAACACACGCACCATCTTCTCCAGGGTGGGAGCGAAGGGGATGGGGCAGAAGGGAGCGCCGTAGCGCAGGATGGGAGCGTCCAGATACTCCATGGCCTCCTCAGCCACAGTGGCGGAGATCTCAGCGCCGAAGCCGCTCTGCTTCACAGCCTCGTGGACGATGCACAGGCGGTGGGTCTTCTTCACGGAGTTCAGCACGGTCTCCTTGTCCCAGGGAGACAGGGTGATCAGATCGATGACCTCGGCGTCAATGCCGTCCTTGGCCAGCAGTTCGGCAGCGCCCTTGGCGTTCTTCATGCCGATGGAGTAGGACACGATGGTGACATCCTTGCCCTCCTTCACGACCTTGGCCTTGCCAAGGGTGTAGGGCTCTTCCTCGCCCTTCTCGGGGACCTCACCTTTTTCCTTGTACAGGATTTTGTTCTCGAAGTAAATGACGGGATCGTCACACTCGATGGCGGCCTTCAGGACCATCTTGGCATCATAGGGGTTGGAAGGAGCCACGACCTTGACGCCGGGGATGTGGGTAAACCAAGCCTCCACGCACTGGGAGTGCTGGGCAGCGCCCTGGATGGTCATGCCGTCGGGAGCACGCAGGACCAGGGGCACTTTGGCCTGGCCGCCGAACATGTAGCGGGCCTTTGCCATCTGGTTGAAAACTTCATCCATAGGCACGCCGATGAAGTCGGCGAAGTGCATATCCACCACGGGACGGGCGCCGGCCAGAGCCGCGCCAACACCGCCGCCGATGATGAAGGTCTCGGAAATGGGGGTATCAATGATACGACCGGGGAACTCCTGGGGCAGGCCCTTGAACTGACCAAAAATGCCGCCCTGACGGGCCAGGTCCTCGCCCATGGCGAAAATGGTATCGTCTTTTGCCATCGTCTCGGCCATCGCTTCCTGCGTGGCCTGTGCAAATGTGATCTTACGCATTGTTTTGTTCCTCCTTCGCCTTAGTCCACATAGACATACTTCATGTACTCAGAAGCATCGGGATACTCGCCGGCCAGGGCGAATTCCTTCGCCTCCTTGATCTTCTGATCGCACTTGGCGTCCAGCGCATCGCATTCCTCAGCGGTCATCAGCTCCAGCTTG
Organism: uncultured Clostridia bacterium; assembly: GCA_945864305.1. Taxonomy (GTDB): domain Bacteria; phylum Bacillota; class Clostridia; order Oscillospirales; family Oscillospiraceae; genus Oscillibacter. Next base: position 30,017 of record CAMBAJ010000011.1, read on the forward strand.
GCAGCCTTCTGGCGGAACATCTTCAGAGGATCGGTGTCATGGTAAATCTTCTGGGTCTCGGCGTGGTCACGGTACAGCTCGGGGTCGCCCACGAAGTGACCCTCGATTCGATAGGTCTTAGCCTCGATGAAGGTGGGGCCTTCGCCGGCGCGGGCGCGGGCAACAGCCTCCTTGGCGGCCTCGTACACGGCGAACACGTCCTGGCCGTCCACGATCACGCCGGGGACATGATAACCGGCCGCACGATCGGAGATATTCTCCACGTTGCAGGTGGTACGGTAGGGAGTGGTGGAAGCCCAGCAGTTCATCTCGTTGACAAAGATGACGGGCAGCTTCCAGGCGGAGGCGACGTTCATGGCCTCGTGGAAGGTGCCGCGGTTGGAGGCACCGTCGCCGAAGAACACCACGGAGACCTTATCGTTCTTCAGGATCATCTTGTTGGCGAGAGCCGCACCGGTAGCCAGGTTGTAGCCGCCGCCCACGACGCCGTTGGCGCCCAGCATGCCCACGGAGAAATCAGCGATGTGCATGGAACCGCCGCGGCCCTGGCACAAGCCTTCCTTCTTGCCGTAAATCTCAGCCATCATACGCTTGACATCGGCACCCTTGGCCACGCAGTGGCCGTGGCCGCGGTGGGTGGACTCGATCATATCGTCCTTGCGGAGGGCGGAGCAGACACCGGTGGCGATAGCCTCCTCACCGATATACAGGTGAACGAAGCCAGGAATCTCACCGGCCAGGAAATCATGCTTGATGGTCTCCTCGAACTTGCGGATGGTGCACATGGTCTCATAGAAATGCTCCGCCTGTTCTTTCGTGTACTTTGCTTCATTTGTTGCCATAGGAAAAAACTCCCTTCTTCCGGCTTCGGCCGGAATTTATTAAAATTGCCTGTTTTTTTAAAACTTTTTTAACATATTAGTCAAAAATTTCACTTAAAAGGTTCTGAAAAAACGTGGCAACAGTTCCCTGGAGCCACGTTTTTTCAGTTAACGCAACTTACAATTCTTGGCTAACTGTTCTTTTTTTAGACAGATGCTTAATCGGTGAAGGCGGCGATCAGCTCGGGAGTCAGAACGTCTGCGAACTCCTCATAGCAGGGCTGAGCAACTTCCTTGAACTCCGCGGCGGCCTCGGGAGTCAGCTCGCTGACGGTCACACCGGCGTCCTTCCACTTCGCCAGCACTTCCTGGTCGCCCTCGCGCTCCAGCTTGCGCTGATTCTGGGCAGCCTTCTGGCCGCACTCATCAACGATTGCCTGCAGCTCGGGATCCAGAGAGTCATACAGCTCACCGTTCATGGTGAAGAAGATGCAGTCATACACACCAGTCCAGTAGGTGACATACTTCTGGACCTCGGCAATGGAGGCACCGTCGGCAGTGGGCAGGGGGTTCTCCTGGCCGTCATAAGTACCAGTCTGCAGGCCGGTGTAAACCTCGGACCAGTTGGCGTTGGTCCAGTTGGCGCCCCACAGATCATACTCGCGGTTCAGCAGTTCGGAACCGGCGACACGAATCTTCAGGCCCTTCATATCAGCGACGCTCTCGATGGGGCGGACGCTGTTGGTGGGATGACGGAAGCCGTTCTCAGCGATGCCCAGCAGGTGCAGGCCCATGCTCTCAACGACCTCGCCGACAGCCTTACCGGCGTCGCCGTCCAGCTTGGCGTCAACATCCTCAAAGGAGTCGAACAGGAAGGGCAGAGACACGACGTTCAGCCGGGCGTCAAAGCCAGAGTAGATGATGTTGGAGTGGGCGGACAGCTCGATGGTACCATCGATAACGCCCTGAATGCCCTCGGTCTGGACACCAGCAGTCAGCTGGTCAGCCGCATAGACCTCAACGGTAATGGCGCCGTCGGTGGCGTCGCTGACCATCTGGCCGAAGTCACGGCCCATGTCAGCCCAGCAGGTGTTCTCGGTAGCGGAGCAGGCGAATTTCCAGGTCTGCTTCTCGAACTTGGGCTCGCTCTCAGAGGTCTGCTCCGTCTGAGTGCTTCCATCGGTCTTGGCGGGCTCTTCCGTCTTGCTGCCGCCGCAGGCGACCAGAGACAGAGCCATGACCAGTGCGAGGATCAATGCAAGAAACTTTTTCATTGTTTTTCCTCCTTAAATGATTGAGTTGCGTTCTATCTGAAGTCACGATTTGTGACGGCAGACCATTAGCCCTTCAGGAACACGGTGGAGAAGAAGGGGATGTAGGTGACCAGCAGCAGAGCAATAATGCAGGCGATGATCATGGGCCACACGGCCTTGGACATCGACTCGATGGTGACCTTCGTCTTGTCCTTGATATTCTGCAGCTTGTCGCTGACACCGATGGCCACGAACAGGTTGACACCCACAGGAGGAGTCACCTGGCCGATAGCCAGGTTCACAGTGGCGATGACGCCGAAGTGGACTAGGTTGATGCCCAGCTGCTGGGCAACGGGATACATGATGGGGATAAAGATGTACATGGCGGAGTTGGCATCCACGAAGCAACCGGCGATCAGGAAGATAATGTTGACGATGATCAGGAAGATGTACTTGTCGCCGGCCACATTCAGCAGCAGCGTCTGAGCAGCCTTGGAAATGCCATGGACAGTGCAGATGTAGGAGAACAGAGTGGCAGCGCCAATGATCAGCATGATGCCGCCGGTGGTCTTGCCGGAGTCGACCAGCAGATCATACAGGTCACAAATCTTGACCTCACGATAGATGAACAGGCCGACGATCAGGCCGTACACCACGGAGACAGCGGCTGCCTCGGTGGGCGTGAAAATGCCGCCATAGATGCCGCCCAGAATGATGACGGGCATCAGGAAGCCCCAGAAAGCAGTGCGGAAGGACTTCCAGCGCTGGCCCCAGGAAGCCCTCTCGCGGGAAGCGGTCAGGCCCTTCTTGCGAACCTCAATCATGATGACGATGACCAGAGCCAGACCCATCATGACGCCGGGGAGGATGCCGCCCATGAACATATCGCCCACGGAAACGCCGGTGATGGAGGCGTACACCACGAATGCGATAGAGGGCGGAATGACGATGGCGATGGAGGACGCGGTGGCCATCATGGCAGAGGAGAACGCAGCGGAGAATCCGCCGCGGTTGATCATGGCAGGGATCAGGATGATGCCCAGAGCCGCCACGGTTGCCGGACCGGAACCGGAGATGGCACCGAAGAAGCAGGCAACCACGACGCACACGATGGCGATGCCGCCGCGCCGGTGTCCGATGCAGTCATCAATGAACTGGACCAAACGGGTGGAGATGCCGGCCTTTGCCATGATGTTGCCGGACAGCACGAAGAATGGGATGGCCAGCAGCAGGAACTTTGCCATGCCGCCATAGACGTTGGTGGGAACGATGGAGGCGATCTTGTCTCCGGAGTACAGCATAGCAAAAACAGAAGACAGACCCAAGCTGACGCAGATGGGGATATTCAGGAACAGCATGACGAAGAAGCTGCCGAACAGAATCAGGTTAATCATCAGTCGCTTCCTCCTTCTCCGGCCGCTTGGCCATCATGTCCACAAAGAATTCAATCGAGTGCAGGATCAACAGCGCCGCGCCGATCGGCAGGAAGATTTGGAACTTCCACTCCAGCACGCCCAGGGAGGTGGTGCGCTTGCCGGAGGCCATCTGGGTGAGGACCTTGTCAATGCCGGTTCTTACCAGCAGCACCCAGAACGCCAGGTTCGCCACGGTGATGATGACCACAAAGACCTTTTGGGCCTTGGCGCTGAGACGGTCATAGATCAGGGACAGGCTGATAAGCCCACCCTCCCGAACACTCAGGGCACAGCCCATCATAATGATTAGCACAAACAGGTTGATAACCAGTTCCTCGGTCCAGGCAAACGAGCTATCAGTCAGCTTGCGGACCACGACATTCGCAAAGGTGAGCGCGGTGACAAAAACCAGAAGTACGCTGAGTACGATCTTCTCAATTTCCGCCACTCCGTTCATGAGCTTTTTGTAGGCTTTCATTGGATCAATCCCTTCCTATTGTTGCTGCGGATGACCACTGGTATATCCATGCACAGTCCGCCGTATATTCTCTCCTTTCTACGGCGAATATTCCACAGGACATCCCACCAGTTCTTCCGCTCCACAGAAACATTTTACCATTTCTGTTAACGTGGACAAGTATAGCACTGCGGTTTGGGAAGTGCAATTCCCAACGCCGCTCCATCCGGAATTTCATCATTTTGCAGATTCTGACAGGGTAAAATCAATCATCTTCCACAAATTTGCTTTTTCTCACAAAAGTTGGTAATTTCTTCTCTTTTTTGTGGTTTCTTACTAAAAATATGGTATACTCCTTGTATCACTTTTGCAGTGGACGGTCCACGGATTTTCTTACATGGGGCCATCCGCGATTCCAGCTCAAAGGAGTCTTTTCATGTCTCGCTGTCAAGTCACTCTCAGTGTCAACGCCGGAGCCGTCCTGCGGTTTGGCCGGACCCGTCTCTGGGTCGATGCCCTGCATAATCATCAAGTCCCTGGTTTTTCCACCGTGACCCCTGACCGCTGGGCCGCCATATCGGCGCATCCGGACTTTGCCGAACCCAATCTGATCTTCTACACTCACTGCCATCCGGACCACTTTTCCCGTCCTCTGACACTCCAGGCCCTGCGGCGCTGGCCCTATGCGGAGGTCATCCTTCCGGACCCGGTCTTTGAACATCAGATTCTGCTATCCCGTCCCCGGGAGCAGATGTTTCTGCCGAACCTGTCCCTCCGCTTCGCCCGGCTCCCCCACGAAGGCGCTCAATACGCACATGTGGCACATTACGGCTGTGTGCTGGAGCACGACGGCTTCCGGGCCCTTCTAACCGGTGACTGTGCCGTGGGCGCTCCGGAGCTTGCGGATTTTCTGGCGGAAGTGGGGCACATTGACCTGGCTCTGCTGGACTTCCCCTGGGTAACCCTGCGAAAGGGCCGCCAATTCATTGAACAGTACATCCGGCCGGAGCATCTGGTGATCTGTCATCTTCCCTTTGCGGAGGACGACTGTTACAACTACCGTCCGGCGGTCCTGCGAGCCGCCGCTCAGGTTCATGTTCCGGATATCCGGATTCTGATGGAGCCCTTCCAGCGGGAGATTTTTGAATAATACCTTCTTTCAGGACGCGCTGAGCGCGTCCTTTTTTTGCTCAGACCAGCAGCATCAGCGGATGTTCCAGCAGGGTCCGCATGGTGCGCAGCAGCTTCGCCGCTTCCTCGTCGTCCAGAACAGCCGGGGCGTAGGCCAGGTGCAACCGGACTTTCCCGTCCATCGGCGCACCCACCGCCAGCACGGCGGCCTCGCCCGCCTCCATGCCGGGCAGCATTCCCTCGATGCCCTCACCGGCAAACCGGAGTGCCATGGAGGTCTCTAATTTTGCCGCCGCCTTCTCCACGAAGGCGTTCAGCGTCAACGCGCCGTTCAGGCTGTCCAGCGCCGCCAGCAACTCTCTGATATCGGCGATGGTATAGAAGCCCGCCACGGCGGTCCCCGCCTGGGCGGCGGCCTTTGCCTGGGCGGCGGCATCCACATCCCGCCAGACGATCCGACCGTTGGGGCCTGTGCCGGTGACTTTTGTCAGGTCCACGCCCAGTTCCCTGGCTGTTTTTCGGGCATAGGGGGAAACCCGGAGCCGCTGGCTCTGCTCCGCCGCGGGGGCGGGAGCCGACGGTGCGCTCGGCGGCGTATCCTGGGCTGCGGGGATAACCCTTACGGGGGCCTCGCTCCCGGCAGGTGCCTGTTCCCCGGCTTCTCCGATGTAGGCCACCACGGACTTACAGTCGGCGGTCTCGCCCGCCGGCAATACGATCTTCAGTAAAGTGCCGTCCGCCTCGCACTCCACATCGTTGGTCAACTTATTAGTGGCCACCGTAAACAGGACGTCGCCCTTCTTCACGGCGTCTCCCTCCCGGAACTTCCACTCCTCGATGGTTCCCTCGGTCATGGTCAGTCCCAGCTTGGGCATCAATACCTCGATGGACATACGGTGCCTCCCTCAGCGGCCCAGCGTCTTCTTGACGCCTGCCACGATATCCGCCGGATGGGGGAACTCCGCATCCTCCAGCACCGGGGAGAAGGGAGAGACCACATTCAGTCCGGCCACGCGGCCCACAGGGGCGTCCAGTTCATCGAACAGGTCCTCCGTAATCTGGGCGGACAGCTCCGCGCCGACACCGCCGCGCTTGACGCCCTCCTCCACGACCACCACATTGTGGGTCTTACGGATGGAGGCGCTGACAGTCTCCCAGTCCAGCGGCACCAACGTCCGCAGGTCCACGACCTCGGCGTCGATGCCCTCCGCCGCCAGAGTTTCGGCGGCCTCCAGAGCGAAGTAGACCTGCCGGGACCAAGTGAGGATGGTCACATCCTTGCCTGGCCGCTTCACATCGGCCTTGCCCAGGGGAATGATGTACTCGCCGTCTGGAATCTCTTCCTTCCTGGCGTACAGCAGCTTATGCTCCAGGAACACCACCGGGTCGTCGTCCCGGATGGCAGCCTTCAGCAGGCCCTTGGCGTCCGCCGCCGTGGAGGGGCAGACCACCTTCAGTCCCGGAATGTGGGTGAACAGGGCCTCCAGACACTGGGAGTGCTGGCCGGCGTTCCGCCGTCCCGCGCCCATGGGCGCCCGGAACACAATGGGGATTTTCACCTGTCCGCCGGTCATATACCGCAGCTTGGCAGCCTGGTTCATAACCGGGTCCAAGCAGACGGTGATAAAATCGTCGTACATCCACTCCACCACCGGACGCATGCCCCGCATGGCGGCGCCTACGGCGATGCCGGTGAAGCCGGACTCGCTGATGGGGGTGTCGATCACCCGGTCGGCTCCGAACTCATCCCGGAAGCCCTTGGTAATGGCAAACACATTGCCCATGACACCCATGTCCTCGCCGATGATGAAGACGTTGGGGTCCCGTACCATCTCCTCATGGAGAGCCTGTCCGATGGCCTTACTGACAGTGATCTTCATCTCAGCACGCTCCTTTCGTTGTCGGAGACGTACATATATTTGGTAACCTCCGCCGGATCAGGAGCGGGAGCGCTCTTTGCAAACTCATAGGCCGCTTCAATCTCAGCGGCCATATCCTGGTCGATCTTGTCCAGCTCCGCCTCGCTGACGCCCAGCTCCAGCAGCCTTGCCCGGGCCTTCTGGATGGGGTCCTTGGCCTTGCCCTCGATCAGGTACTCCTTGGGCCGGTAAACAGCGGGATCGCCGCAGTAGTGGCCCTGGTAGCGGTAGACCTGCGTCTCCACGATAGAGGGGCCCTCGCCGGAGCGCGCCCGCTCCACCGCCTCGGAGACCGCATGATAAACAGCCTCCACATCGGTGCCGTCCACCGTCACGCCAGGGATGCCGTAGGCCACGGCCCGGACCGCCAGCGTCTCGGTATTGGTGACACGGTGAATCTCCGTGGAGACGCCGTAGCAGTTGTTCTCCAGCAGATACACCACCGGCAGCTTCCAGGTGGCAGCCATATTAATGGCCTCGTGGAACGTGCCCTGGTTGGCGGCACCGTCGCCAAAGAAAGCCACTGTCACCGCGCCGTCGCCTTTCATTTTGGAGGCCAGCGCACTGCCTGTTGCCAGCGGGATGCCAGCGCCTACAATGCCGTTGGCACCCAAAATGCCCACGTCCACATCCACGATATGCATGGAGCCGCCCCGACCCTTGCAGTAGCCGGACTCCTTGCCGAACAGCTCCGCCATCGCCAAATCGGACCGGGCGCCCTTTGCCAGGCAATGCCCGTGTCCCCGATGGGTGGAGGTGATGTAATCCGTTTTTCTCAAGGCCATGCAGGTGCCTACGCCGCTGGCTTCCTGGCCCATGTACAAATGGATATTGCCAGCCAACTCACTGCGGGTAAAGCACTCAGCGGCTTTTGTCTCAAAGTCCCGGATACGGACCATCTTTTCATAAGCGGTGCGATACCATGCCGCGTCGCAAACCCGGCGGTTTTCTTCCACAGTTTCTGTCCCTCTTTCCACTTCGCTGCCTGTGTCAGTCCACATAAAACATCGTGTTCAGGGCTTTCTGCCGTAAGGCCGCGCCGCAGGCTCCATTGCCCCTCATTTTCAGGTGCCGGTCTCAGCCAATGTGGCCAACCAGCCGACAGTCATACGGTATGTTGGTCCTACCAAATTTTTTACAATTTAACGATATCATTCTCAACGCGGGTAGTCAAGGGACCTCTGCCTCTTTGCCCAGAAAAAAAGCAGTCACTTTTATGAGCAGTTTGCACAATTAACCGTTTTCCAGTCAATTTCGCTCCGGGTATTTTCGGGCAAAGTCCTCAACAATCGCCAGATGGGATTCCATCTCCTTGCGGGCGCGGACCGGGTCTCTGGCCTTCACGGCCTCATAGATCGCACAGTGGGACTGATGGGTCACCTGCTGGTAGTTGGGCCGGCCCAGGAACCGCTCCCGGATATCTGCGATCATGCTGTTGACCAAATGCATCGTGGCTGCCAACATGGCGTTATGGCTGGCCACAGCCAGCGCATCGTGGAACTCCACATCCCACATATAGTTATCCGGCTCCGCCTCCAGATGCTCGATGGCCTTGTAAATGGCGGTGAGGTCTTCTTCCGTGGCCCGCGCGCAGGCCAACTCCACGATAGCCACTTCATTGACACGACGGAACTCCGTAAAATCCGCCTGCGTATCCATTTTGTTGGAAATCCGGACAAAGGAAATCGCCTTTTGAATGTAGTCCGCGTCCCGGACCACCACTTTCCGGTTGCTCCGAATCTGAATCGCTCCCAAAAACTCCAAAATTGCAAGGCACTCCCGCAGGGAGCCCCGGCCAACGCCGAGGGTTTCTGCCAGGTCCCGCTCCGAAGGCAATTCCTCGCCCACCCGAATGTGACCGCTTTCAATGGCCTCGATCAGTGCCTGCATCACCAATTCCGGGATTTTGGGGGCATCATATTGTATCTTTTGCAGCTGCACGGCAGCTCCCTCCTCTTTTGGTATTACCATGATACCATCCGTTCTTTCTTCACGTCAATAAAGCGCTCCGTAGAAAAAAGCAGGGGGTTTTTGTGATTTTTGTAAACAAAGTTGCAATTTTAAAAAAAGCGCCGTCCGGAAGGGCGGGTGTCCGTAAGACAGTTAACAGCCACCGTAGTTTGAACCGCGGTGGCTGTTCTTGTATTTTATCCTGTTATGCGATAATATGGAAGCGAACAGACCTGCAAAATCGGAATTTGACTAAGGAGGTATCCAAATGAAAAAGAGATTCCCTGTCATCATTGCTTTTGTTTTTGGTGCGTTACCTTTTCTTATTGGTTGTATTCAAAATTGGTATATGCTTACCTATGTAGATTCTGTTCTTCCGTATGGATTCATATCGCTGGCTGTGCTGTGCCTATGGGGTTGTATTGCGTTTCTGCTCAATGACCGTTCTCACAGTACGAAAGCAATTGTTATTTCCTTGAATCTAATCGCTTCATTAGATTTACTATTGCTTGGTATCCAGGAACTATTTCTTCATGCCTATTGGATGAACTGTGTTGGAAGTTGGTCACAATTTTTCTACTTGCCTATGTTAAAACTCGGCTTCAGTCTAACAAATTGGAGTCATAGTGTATTCACCGCTTATGTTACTTGCTTTGCCCTTATGGTTGCAGTTTCTTTCATTGGCTGCAAGCTGAAAGAGAATTTCCAAAAATAAATGTCTGTCTTGCCCTGCTAGCCAAATTCCAATTTTTCGAACTGATACAAGGGCGCACTTCTATACGGGTCAAGCCCCGTATGTGCGCTCTGTGAGACTGAACAGCCCGGGCACCTGAATGTCCGGGCTGTTATGCGTTACTTCGTTCCGAACAAGGGGCTGCACCCCTTGCGCCACTTTGCGGCTATCCTCTTAAAGCAAAAGGTGTGACCACGAAAGTCACGCCATTTGCAAATTTAACTGTCTTACGAACGCCCCACAAAGGGTGGCGCTTTTCAGTGAGTCATTCAATGGTCCCGGCGGATGTAGCCGTACACCATGGGTGCGGCCAAGGCCACAACGATGAGCACAGCCGTTGAGACAGTGGAGCCAGACGTCAGCATGACTCCGGCGATCACCAGCAGGCCCACCGCCAACCACAGCCAGCCGGCAAACCGATGGACCGCTCTCCATGCCTCGTCACTGCGCTCCGTGAAAGAAAAACGCAGTGCCAGTTTCGCGTCCCGGGGGCAATCCAGCATATGCGCACCCAGCAGCAGCAGAGCCAAGCCCAGAACACAGGGCGTGACGAAGGCCGGCGTCAGCGTGCCGCCGGTAGCCTCAAATACCATACCGCTGCAGAACAGGACGGAGATTACCGGGAAGCCCCACCGCCCCACCAGGCGGACAGGTGTGGAGGGCAGCGTCATCCGTTTCTGATTCAGCCACAGCTGACCGTGGCAGATCAAGTCCAGCAAGCACATCAAGCCGGGCAGGCCGAACACCACCACCGCCCTGGGCATGGAGTCATCCTTGCCGTCCGTACCGATCAGACCGGTGGGGACGATCTCCGGTATCTGATCCCACAGACGCACGCCCAAGAGGATGGGCAGTGCGCAGGCGATGAGCGTCGCCGCCAGCAGAACGGCGGCCTTTTCCTTGGAGACATGCTTGCCGAACATGCGGGCGCTTTCGATTTCAAACTGCCGCTCTTCCGCGGTTTTCTTTTTCTTCTTTGTATTGCTCATAACAGGAAGGTTTCCTCCATTCATCCGGGCGAATATCGCTGGGACACATTATACGCCGCCAGGACCGGGTTGTAAAGGATGGTCCGTGTGAAACGGAATCCGATAGGGTTCCGTCCCCCGCTCCTCCAGTTTTTTTTGGAGCCAGGCACGGATGGCCTCCACGCCCTCCTCCGTCCAGGGAAACGTCTCGGTCTCAACATTCTGAGCCAGCTCAAAGCTGGTGTTCTCATAGACCCAGGCCTGGATACTGCCGTCGCCGATCCAACCTGTGCGCTGGAACCGGTATCGGAATGTGCCGATGCTGCCGGGATAGACGGACGCCTTGGTGAAAAAGTTCATATTCAGAAAATCAAAGCTGTTTTCCATACATCGTTCCTCACTTCCGGAGACCATGATACCAAATGCGCCTGCCGCTGTCAAATCTGTGAAAACAGGAAAATGGGGACATACTAGTTTCTGAAAGGAGGTATGTCCTCATGGATTCGATCTGGACCCAAACCGCCGTTTTCCCGTCCTTTCCCGCTCTGGAGGGAGACCTGCGGGCGGACGCGGCCATTGTGGGCGGCGGCCTGACGGGTATTCTCACTGCCTGGCTGCTGCGGCAGGCCGGGGCCGATGTCGTGGTGCTGGAGGCGGACCGGGTGGGCGGCGGTCAGACCGCCGGCACCACCGCCAAGCTCACTGCCCAGCACGGTCTGAAATACAGCCAGCTTCTTGAAACGTTAGGAAATGAAGCCGCCAGTCAATACGCCCGCGCCAATCTTACGGCGGTGGATCATCTACGGCAGCTGATCAGGCAGCAGGACATCGACTGCGACTGGCGGGACTGCACATCCTTCCTGTACGCCTCTGACGCCCCCGGCCCCCTGCACCGCGAATACGACGCCTGCCGGGCCCTCGGCATGGACGTCTTTCTCACCCGGAACACGGAGCTGTCTTTCCCCTGTGAGGCTCTGGGGCTGCGCCGTCAGGCCTGCTTTCATCCCTTAAAACTGCTGTCTGCCCTGAGCCAGGGGCTCCGCGTTTGCGAGCACACCCGGGTGCTGGAGGCCGATGGGCATATCCTGCGGACGGCCCGGGGCACTGTGACTGCCGAAAGCATCCTCTTCACCTGCCATTTTCCCTTCGTCAATGTTCCCGGTTATTTTTTTATCCGGCAGCATCAGGAGCGCAGCTACGTGCTGGCACTGGAGGGGATACTCCCTCTGGAACATTACTATCTAGGCACCGGCGGCAGTGCTTTTTCTCTCCGCTCCTCCGGCAAATACCTGCTGCTGGGCGGGGGCGGGCACCGCACCGGCGAGCATCCGGAAGCCGGTCGCTATGAACTGCTGCGCCAAACTGCCCGCCGGTACTGGCCGGACTGCCATGTGGCGGCCGCCTGGTCGGCTCAGGACTGCGTTCCCATGGACGGCGTCCCCTATATCGGGCGGCTTTCCCGGCGCCATCCCAATTGGTTCGTCGCCACGGGCTTTCAGAAGTGGGGTATGAGTTCCTCCATGGCGGCGGCGGAAATTCTCAGCTCCCTTGTCAGGGGCGTCCCGCTTTCTGCCGACGCAGCCGTTTTCGATCCCCGGAGATTTCCGGTCCGGGCCTCCGCCAGGCAGCTGGCGTCCGATACCGCTCACGCCGTTTCCGGGTTGACGCGCCGCTTTCTGGAGCCCGCCCGCGTCTCTGCTGAAGCGATTCCGCCCGGGCACGGCGGTATTGTGGACCTCGACGGGAAAAAGGTCGGAGTCTACCGGGATGAGGCGGGAGAACTGTTCGCCGTGTCCATCGCCTGTCCCCATATGGGGTGTCAGCTGGCGTGGAATCCGGACGAAAAGAGCTGGGACTGTCCTTGCCACGGCTCCCGTTTTGACTTCCTCGGGCAGCTGCTGGACGGACCTGCGCAGGCAGACCTATGAGACGGCAGCACCGTGTTTCAGAGCTTTTCCGGTAAAAGAAGGCACCCCGTGCGGCCAAAGCCGCACGGGGTGCCTCTTGAGGAGGGGGGAAGGAAGCTTGTATCTGGAGCACCTTTCCGGAAAGCCCGGCGGAATGACCTCATGAGGATCATAACGAAGCCATTCTGTCCGGCACAGGCAGATCAGACAAGGCCTGTGTATCTTCATGCTGTCCGAAAAATGCCAATACATTTCGGAATCTTTTGGATTTCCGTTTTCCCGGGCCAATACTGTCTTTCCCATTTTTCATTGCGAATTGTCCAAGGAGAGCGTATACTGGGCCATATGTTAAGGAAAGGAACTGCTGCTATGAAAATTCTGGTCCTCTCCGATTCCCACGGGAATCTGTCCAATATGGTCCGCGCCGTGGACCAGTCCGCTCCCCGCAT